>JAFXMW010000023.1 GCA_017530105.1 Bacteroidales bacterium | reverse complement strand
CAGGGTTCAACGTGCTCTCAAAAACGGCACCAAAGATTGTGGGAGATATCTCACTCCAGTCAAAGTCGAGACTGGCATTGTCAAGCAGGGTCCGCCTTAACTCGTCAGTGAATTGTGGTATCTCTATCTCTTCTGAAAAGAGTCCACCGTTGGTATAGGGAAACGCCTTGAGGTCGTCTTTTAAATACTTGCTGCGCTTGTCCTGCGGTGTGTTAAGGGTCTCAAATAAACGGATAAGGGCGTTGCGTAGGTCTTCTGCCTCATAGCGTATCAGATAGTTGTGGAATTGGTCATGGGAAAAAACTCCAGCATCCTCGGCATAGAGACAGAATACAATGCGTACACAAAGGATATTGAGCCAGCGGAGGGCTTCAGGCGAGGTATCATCATATTGTTTTAGCAGTGCATCGTATATTCTACCGACTATCTCACCGGCTTGAATCGACACCTGCATTTCTTTGGTGACATGTTCGCTCTTGCTGTCCACCAGAAACTGAAGCCGGTAGTATTCCCGATCAAGGTCAGCAAGCAATAGGTGTTCAGGCTCTCCATTGGGTTGTTCCATGTCGTAGATAAGGAATTCGCTGAAATTGCATGTTACAATCCAACGGGGATGTTTACTTACGGGCAGTCCCAGCACATAACGCTTTGCCTGTAAGAATGGGCTGATAATGGAACCGTCACTTTGCACAATGCCTTTACGCAAATCTTTTCCCAGCGACTTTTGCTCTATTAGTACTCGCGTTGATGGAATATACACATCGATAAAGTTGGTTTGGTCCACCTTTACCGATTCTTCGTATCGGACAAATGAAGTTACATCCTCTACTCCGAAAACTGAGGTAAGCATGTCGGTCCAAAACAATTGGCTCTCACCTTTCTCATATCCACGACCTTGCCAACGTTTGGCAAATTCTTTCGCAGCAGCTGCTTGTTGTTTGTCCGTAGTCATTGTATATGCTGTTTGAAAATGCAAAGATACGTTTTTTTTTCTAATTGTCGAACCTAAAAACTATTCCTGCTGGTTTGGCTGGTTCTCTTTTGGGGGATTTGTGGTTGCCAGCCTTGGAACGGATGTGCTACCGCATGGAGCTTTAGCCTTATGGTAGGCCTCAGTATGATGACGTTTTTTGTATTTGGTAAGTGAAGTTTTTTTTTATAATTGGGCTGCGGAGAGCGGTTAGAATGCCCAGCCCAGTTTGACGCCGGCTGTCAGCAACGCGGCGTAGGCGGCGCTGGTGCCAGGGTTTTCCTTGGTATGGAAGGGGCCGTCGACTATCAGGGGCATATTGTAGCCGAAGAATGGCGACATGATAAAGCCCCTTTTCCCCACATACTGGAAACCACATATAAACGCAAGAGTAAGGTCCTGTTCATGGTAAGTGTGTCGCTCGGTGAGGATGTCCCAGCCTTGATTCCCCACAAAGATGTCGTAGGAGCTCCATTGGTGAACGTAGGCAAGACGCAGTTTGAGATACCAGCTGGTGTGTACCAGGACTCCGTTCTCCATTTGCGGTAGGTCCTTTTTGTCGAAGGGGAAAAAGAATTTATAACCCACTGTGGCCGCGTAGCCCGGTCGTGTGTGAGCATTAAAGGAAGATCCCCGCCATTGCTCCCAACGGAAGCCTTGGACGCCCAGCTCCGCCTCAACCGAAGAGCGGAAGGGAAGGACACGCTCGTAGGAGACAAGTGCAGACCCGCCAATGAGCGGATGCAGACTGACAGTAACAGCATTTGACTTGCAAGTCTTTACAGAGTCTTGTGCTTGAACGCTTTCCAAGAGCAGCGGGGGCAAGAAGATGAAGAAGCTCCAGAGGAGCTTCGATAGCGTAGCGGAGAATATAACGACAAACTTCTTCATATCAATATTGTTGGATTTTGTATTTGCCGGGGTAGAGAACTAACTGATTGTATTTGCCTGAATATTCACCGCGAAAGAGTGTGTCTGGCCAATGGATGATGATGAACTCTCCATAATCAAACTGGAATTTGCACTCGTAACGGGGGTTGTACCTATTCACATCGACATTCCAGTCGAGGAAGCCGAAACGGCCTTCCTCGTCGGTCAGTGCATGACCGATAGGGGGCTGCACGTAGGTGCTGTCGGGACGGTTTCCGTGATAGGTATAATCGTAAAACCACACCGTGTCGTTGGCCACGGGGACGGTAAGCGTGCTGTCGGTATAAAGGGTTCCGGTTATCCGCGTGGTGTATTCGCTGCGCTCGCAGGCACCGAACAACAGCAGCGCGGTAAGGAGTGGGAGAATATGTTTCATTCGATTAAGTGTTTCCACGATACATAGTTTTATTGTCATCACTTATATAGACGCATTAAAGCATGATTTCTTACATTCTAATGTATGTAAAAAAAGTGATTAGTTATTGTGCCGGAATTACTAACACATTCATTCATGGGTACATGCATTTACTCACATTGAATAGTCTTTCTTGACAATGCCGTATATCTGTGTTGCTGTCACAGCGGCGCATACGGCTAGGGTGGCGACAGTAAGGGTGGGAACCAGTATGTCGGAGTGTTCCAGCATCCAGCTAAACAGCTTCAATCCGGGTTGTGCGGTGGGGTCGGCAATGTGGATGGGGTGCAGCAGGAAACAGACTGCCGCTATTGCGCCTGTCACTCCGCCCGAGGCAAAGGCCACCGCCATTTGGCCACGTGTCCTCCGCCGCTCGGTCTCGTACAGCTGTTTTACTGCCTCGACGGCCTCCAGCCTTCGCTGCAACTGTGCCATATATTCGTTGCCGTCCCCTAGGTCAGGGCGGTAGTCTTCCAGCATCTTTTGTAATGTCCTGTTCCGTTTCATGGCTTTAATATGTTTCGTAATTGTTTCAATCCCCGCGACAGCAGCTGTCTTACGGCCACGGGGTTGCTGTGTGTGATGACGGCAATCTCCTTCACGCTGTAGCCTTCAATGTGATAGAGCAGTATGGCGGCACGGCTGCGCTCGGGCAGTTGCCCGATGGCGTGATACAAAGCCTCGTAGCGGAAAGCCTCGTCGGCAGGGGTGCCGCCCGCGATGCGTTCGTCCAAAGGCTCCATTGTGTGTGAAGGCCGTTTGATGTGGTCGAGAAAAGTGCGGTAGGAAATCTTGAAGAGCCATGTGGAGAACTTGTACCGCTCCACATACCCGCCCGAAGCCAGATACGCCTTGATGAGGGTCTCCTGGGCTATCTCTTCCGCCTCGTCGCGGTTGCCGCGGCACAGGGAGAGCAGGAACCGCCGCAAGGGCTCCTGCTCCGCCGTCACCAGCTCGATGAACCTTTCACGTGTCATCGCCCTATTAACTCATTAAATCACAAATTCTTTCTCATTTTGGCCTCGTGCTCCTCGGCTTCGATTTCGTGCTGCATTGTGCGGCGGGCCACGAAGTAGTAGATGAGGAAAGCCACACCCACAGCGGACAGTGCTGCCCCGAGAACCATCAAGTTGCGGTCGTCGGAAAACCACTCGTTTGTCGAGAGATGCATGGCAAATTCAATAATCACTATCACCGCCCCGACAATTGTCAGGGCCAAGCCCCACAGCAGTTTGCCGAGCAACCGCTCTTTCAGTGGTTTTTGCGGGGTGTTGAGGCTTTTCAGCAATTCCTCCGGTACCTCGCCGGGGTTTTTATCCAAGGCTTTGAGGACAATCTCAGCCCGTTTGTTGGTCTCGTTCATCTTGTGGATGTATATAAACACCGCAATCAGGATAGGCAGGCCAAATATCAGCACCGCTGCAATCAATTCCGTTAATTCTTCTAAGAACCAAGGGTCTGCGTCAAGTAGAACAAACAGAGTATTCATAACAATTTCGATTTTTAAGATTATACAATTTGTTTTTTTCGAATCGATTCACCCATTAAACGACAAAGACACCTAAAATGTGACATCGGCAAGCAGGTTTTTCCGATAACAATGTGCCGCGGCACATTGTTATTATGGCATAAACAGGCATGAAAACAGGCGAGTTATGTCGTAAAATCGCCCAAATGAACGATATGGGAATTTTGGGCAAAAATACCAAACGGTGGAGAATATCGCTCTCGGGAAGGCTGCCAACCCCGAATCACTGAAACTGTTCCGTCGGGGTGTCCATTAGCTCTATCTGTCTGCGGCAGCAAAGGCTCCATTCTCTAATCGCAATTCTTCAATTCCTCCAGCCGTGCGTCGAGGTCGCGTTTTGTCGTCAGGTTGTCGCGGCTGAGTGGGGGTGTGATGAATTGGCTGATGTCGGGTGACTCTTCTGTCATTTCGTCGTCCTGCTCACGGGCATCGGTGAAGTCCATCACTTCCTGCTCGGTGATTCCGATGGCAGCCATATTGCCACGGTTTTGGTATCGCATGGTAGCCGCCACATTTGTGAACCAAGCCCTGAAGTAATGGATACCTTTCAACATGCGTCGCACTTTCTCGGAGCTGATGATTTTAACGGGCATGGTGCCGCCTTCGTAATTCTCTGGATGGCTCTTGACATCAAGTATGGAGTTGTTGGCATCAGACATCCATTTGTTCCAGTATTCCTCAACTTGGTGCATGGACGAGAAACATTCCCCCACACGGTCGATAAACAGCACATTGCCCATGTTTTTCCAGGTTTCGATGTTGTTGGAGAAGATGCTTTCCGCCGATTTGTCGTAGGATATGAAAATAAATGCTGTGGACTGGTCTATCAGGCTGTTCAGTTCGCCGTCGGGCAATAGCTCGAGGTCTTCGACGGGGGTGTTGAGCAGCCATGCGGCGGTGCTGTCGAGCCGGCTGAGATATTGTTCGTGCTGCTCCATGTTGCGGGCGAATTTCTCGATGTTGCTCATCACCATCATGGCCGACAGTTTGCGGTCTTTGGCACGCTGGTGTCGCTCCATCAGTGCTGCCGCCGTAATGGTTAGCACCAATGAGATGGTGGTTCCGATAAAAATCATGCCTATCTGTTTCCAGAAACTGCGATTGGGGGCTTTTATATTGACTCTCGGCGGTCTTAAGATGTTTATTTTTACCATGATGGTCTTTCAGTTAAGCATTACACTTTTTATTTATTTTTGGGATAACGTTTTTTGTCCGGTTTTATTATTTGTTCGTTCGGTCATTTTTGAATAGGGTGTCCCTGAAAATGGTGCAGGTCTTCTTTCAAACCCCGTTCCATCCGTGTTGTGTATGGGTCGGATATACATTCGTTCTATATTCATTCGATATATAACGGATATATATATGATATATATGTG
>JAFXMW010000001.1 GCA_017530105.1 Bacteroidales bacterium | reverse complement strand
AGGAGAAGAAGGCCGTCGAGTGTGGCTACTGGCACCTCTGGCACTTCAACCCCGCCGAAGAAGACGCCGGCAAGAACGGCTTCCACCTCGACTCGAAGGAGCCCGACTGGAGCAAGTTCCGCGACTTCATTATGGGCGAGGTCCGCTACAACTCCCTGATGAAGACCTTCCCCCAGGAGGCCGAAGAACTCTTCGTCGCCACCCAGAAGAACGCCCAGTGGCGCTACGAGGGCTACAAAGCCCTGGCCGAGATGAAATAAAACAACGTAATGCTCGTAAAGCAAGCGGCGGGTCGGGATGACTGACCCGCCGTTTTGTTTTCTTTTCGGCGGCTGAAGCCGCCGGCACAGAACGCATGTGGACATTGTTTTCGGGAAAACATTATCGTTTGAGGCGGTGGAGAAGGAGTTTGATTGTGGGAATCAGGAGGAGGCCGAGGAGGAAGGTGAGGAGGTGATGTTTGAATGGGTGGTAGGTTTCGGAGGGGGCGATGGAACGGAGGGGGTTGGCGGGGAGCAGTGGGGCGGTGGTAATAGTGGATTCTTTGCCGGTGGTCTCGGAGGTGGAGAGGCGGTTTTCGGTGGTGGCGGCGGAGCGGTCGCGGTCGGTGACGGACTGGCGGTCGCGGAGGGTGGTGAGGCGCGTGGTGTCGCCGTCGGCATTGGTCTGGACGGTGATGACGGTGGTCTCGCGCAGGGTGTCGCGGACAATGAGGGTGACGGTCTGGCGGAGGGTGTCAGCCGAGGTGCCGGTCTGTGTGCTCTGCATGACGGATCTGCTGCTTCTGCAACTCGTCAAGGACAGGGCAGCCACCGCTATGAGGGCAGTCGTTAATCTTTTGTATGGCATTGCGCAAATGTTTTATTTCGTCTTTCAGTTCCCTGACTTCATGTCGCAGGGGATCAGCTATATTTTCCCTGAACTCGTCGACATACATCTTGGAGAGATTCATGTCTTTCTGCCGGTTGTCGGCACGAAGGCTCTCGACCTCCTGCCGGTGGCGGCGTCGGTCGAAGAGCCAGCCGCCACCGGCGACGAGAGTGAGCAGGGAGGGAATGAGGTTCCAAAGGTTGTTCATGATGGGGTGTGTTTACAGGTTGTTATCTTTGAGCCACTGACGGACATCGAAGCATGGGCAGGCTTTGTTGGCGTACTCGTTGTGGCCGTGGTTTTCGGTGACGGCATACTCTTCCATCAGGTCACGGACAAGTTGGAGCAGGACAATCCGCTGGGCTTCGGTGCGGGTGTCGGCAGGACGGCCGTCGTCGTCGAGGCCGCCGACATAGGCGATGCCGATGCTGCGGGCGTTGTGTCCGGGGCAGTGGGCGCCCGCCTGCTCGACGGGGCGGCCGGAGTGGACGCTGCCGTCGGGGTAGATGACATAATGATAGCCGATGTCGTGCCAGCCGAGGCTGCGATGGTATCTTCTTATGCTCTCCACGGTACATTCGGCATCGGGGCGTGTGGCGGTGCAATGGATGATGATTTCGGTGATTTTTCGCATGGGGTTTCCTTTTTGTTTTTGCAAGGCACGAATGCCTTGGCACGGGACGGATAATTTTTCTTTCGGCGATACAATCGCCTTGCAATGGACACAGGGGCGAGGCTTCTTTGCAAGACCTGAAGGCCTTGCCACGGGACGCATTCTTTCGGGGGAGGACGGGTTGGGGGCATGGCTTGGAAGGGGTTAGGCGGTGAGGTAGAGGACGTTGACGGTGTCGCCCTTGGCATAACGCTCAGGGTCTTTAAAGGTGAGCTTGTTGTCGGCAAGGGTGTAGTCGGCGGGCGGCTGCATCAGGCCGTTGACGAACACGGCGACGGCACTCTCGGCAAAGGGCGGTTTGGTGAGGGTGATCTCGGCGGTGTAGTCCATGCTGTCGAGGGTGAGGACGGGAGGATTGGGAAAGGCGATGGTTTTCTCGGTGGCCACGACCTTGCCATTGGAAAGGGCGAGGCTGACGACAGCCTTGGTGGTGGTGCCGCTGCCAGCGGTGTTGGTGGTGTTGACACCCGTAACTGGGAGGGCGGTCTTGGCTACCTTGACAGCGGTGCCTTCCTTGGTGACGGCAGAGACATACTTGCCACTCTCAGCATTGCCGCCGGTGACGGACTGGAGGGCTCCGTCCATGGCGCCGCTGACGGCATTGTCTATCTTTGCGCTTGTTGAGGCAGCGGTGGCAAGTTGTTCGGTCAATGCAGACCAATCGTCAGATATTGCGGGCGATACTACGCCGTCGATTTGTTTAATTTTTAACTTTTGCATGATTCTTAGTTTTTCTTTTTATTTTTTTGCAAAACCTTAAGGCTTTGCCACTGGACGTATTTTCTTTTTGCGTCCTAATTGATGACAGGGATGGCTTTGAGGATTATCTCATCGCTGCTTTCTATTCCAGGTAGTTCGAAGCCGTCGGCGGTATCGTCGCCCGCCAGTTCCTTGTAGTCCCTGACTGGTAAGTATCGTAGTCCGTTGACAAAGACCTCGGAGGTGCCAGGTACGAAAGGCTGGCGGGCGATGAAGATGCCGTTAATGAAGTCGATGCTGGCGGCAGGTATCTGTTGCGGCAACAAGTCGGACATGCGGACTTGTGCGGCGTTGCCGTCGGAGTCGTAGCCCATAGTACGAAGCTTTGGAATGTCGCGACAGTCGGCGACTGGCAGGGTGGTAATCTCTAAGTCTTCCACGGGACAAGTTAATTTTGAATTTTGAACATTGAATTTTGAAATTCTTTTTGCGGCGGCTGAAGCCGCCTACACGGAACACATCTTTATCGGATGCCGGTGAGTGTCAGCCGATGGCCACGGAGGACGATTGAGCGGCCTCCGTGGAGCAGACGGCTAATTACGGACAGTCAGGGCGTAACTTCGAGTGCGGCGACCTCGGGCTTGAGGTAGACGGCAGCGGAGTTGAT
This sequence comes from Bacteroidales bacterium, assembly GCA_017530105.1. Classification (GTDB taxonomy): domain Bacteria; phylum Bacteroidota; class Bacteroidia; order Bacteroidales; family P3; genus Colimorpha. The sequence continues at coordinate 3,969 of JAFXMW010000001.1, read as the reverse complement.
GCCGCCATAGCTGTTGACCGAAGCCGTGAAGGCAGTGCGTCCCTGATAGGAGGCGAGGGCGGCGTTCTCAACAAAGAAGAGCTGTGTGCTGACGCGGAGCGTGCCGTCGCCTTCCTCGCGGCTGTGCACCCATGCCGCCGCCCCGTTGGTGATGGCTACGGAGGTGGCGAGACAGTTGTCGGCCACGGAGAATCCGATTTTGTCCACCACGTCCCAAAGCTTGGCATCGGCGGCGGTGTCGAGGACGACCTTGTAGCCCTTGATGGTGGCGCGAGGGGTACGGGTTACGCTGTCGATGGTTTGCCTGCCGTGGAAGAAAGTGAGCTGATCGCCCTCCAGGAAAGAGTCATTATTGTCAATGACCGCCTGTGAGAACTGTCCGACGGTGGTGTTGGCATCGATGGCGAGGGTGCCGAGGGCTACGCTGCTGACGAGGATGTTGGAGGCGTTTTTGGCCATTCCAATGCTGGGGAGGCTGCCGCGAGTAATCTGGTATGGTGCGAGGATGGCACCGCCGTTAAGCCGTATGGTCTTGGTGATGTAGACCTTGACCACATCAATGTTGGCCTGGATGAAGGCGTTGTAGACAGACATCTGCGGAGGCAGGTTCTCATAGCCCTTGCGGAGCATGGCATCGAATTGCTTGTAGATGGCACCAAGATTGGCCCACTGTGCGCGGCGGTCCATCTGCCTTGCGCTACGGCGTGGAATGACGGGCTTGACAGGCAGTTCGCTGACAACCGTGCCAGTCCTGGTCTGACGGTAGAGCAGTTGCCCCACCTTACCGCTGATTTTGGTATTTACACCGAAGATTTTAGCCATAAAGGTTTCCTTTCTTTAATTTTTGTTGTACTTTCTTTTCAGTCCTCTTGGCGATGCCCGATATGTGCACCTGTCAGGCTTGGCTTTGAAAGACGGGGCAAAAATAAAGCGGCGGGAAACAATGGGGTATGGATTTGTCCTCTTTCTGTACTGATTCTATATGGATAAATACCTGTTTCTGTACTGTTACATGTGGTGTGGACAAAGGGTAAAATAAGGCTTGCAAGGCAGGTTTTTGGAAAAAATTGGGTAGATGAGATTGATATATTGAAAAATACAAAATATTAATATTCAATTTATTTATCTAAAATATCAAAAAATATTTTGCAGGAATGAGAAAAAGTTGTACTTTTGCATAAACATACTTACCTCGTTTCCCATAAGAACAGCGCGCTCAAGGTAAGTTTTTTTATATAGTCTTTTCCACTGGGGTGACACAACGGAGTTTATTGACGGGTGCAGATTGACGGTGTGTTGGTAAGATTGTCAGCGGTTTTCTTTCGAGGACGAATACGGCAATCTGTGTGGTGGTTCGCTACTTACGGAAGTCAAGCGGATTTGTTCTTGTAGTTTACTTTTGAAGAGGCGGATTACCGACGACAAAAATGAAAAGATATAAAACACAACCCTCCCCGAGACGTAACTAATGGCGTTTCGGGGAGGGATTTTTTGACGTGGGGTGCTTACGGCTTGCAGAGGTGGCGGCAGATAATCATTTATTCTCCACTATTGTTTGCTCTGCTCCAATCTGCATATCCCAACTAGAGTGGGTTGATGCCGGAGCGTGTTTTTACGACAGACCTAAAAGTTGAGATGCGATGCAGCACCTTCTCGTTTTCCAAAAACATTAAATATGATTTGATTTGGAACTAATCATTGAAACATATAAATTACATTATTGTATTTATATCAATTAGTTATATGCGATACCATTGCTATAAAAACATTGCAAAGTTAATGAATGAAGAATCTTTTGAATGGAAGGATTTCTGGGATGGCTTCATCGCTATTACAAATTCGTGTACTTACAAAGCAGCCATCCCCTCCAGAATAGGAGGGGATGGCTGCGAGAACTCTTATGGTGACTATCAAGCCTTTATTAATTTAAGGTAATAGATGCCGTCAGTGGATTTGATTTTAAGGATATAGTAACCTTTAGAGATGGTATGTATGTCCATTGTGTTCTTACCCGATACAGAAAGCAACACTTTGCCATTCATATCTATCAGCGTGAGCGTCTCTATGCTGTTGGCTTCTATTCCCACCACGCGTACTTCGTTACCAGCGGGATTGGGCACTAAATACGGCTCGGACTGTCCAACGTCAGACATCCTACCGAAATCCTGCCTACTGGTCTTTGCTCCGTTCACAATCTGATCCAAAAGGTCTTTAACCTTCACGCAGACTACGGCAAGACACAGTTTGTCGTCGTCGCATATCAAAACATGGATGCAAACCACCGAGTCGCCCGATTCCTGCATCTGTTGGAGCCTTCCATAATCGAGGACGAGCAGCCCCGTGACGGTGGGCAGCGAAGTCGCGTCGTAGTCTACCACCTGGCTGGGCTCTGAGTACACACCCAGGACAGAATTGGTTCCCGTAGGCAATGTCAGTTTGAATTTAAATGCTGCCGAGGCATTGGGACTGCTGATTGTGGGGTTGTATAGTATTTCGTCGAGTTTAATTTCGCAGTCTGTCCCAACACATGCCGAGAAATCGATGGGCATGGAGATTTCCCTTTCGCAGTCCAATGAAGTGCTGATGAGGCTGAAGGCGATGTGGGAAATCTGAAGGTTGGTAAGCCTGAAACCGATTTGGACAAAGGCTGTAGCACCGGCACCGATAGTTAACGGCAGTGGGCTACTAATGACAGTAACTCCAGACATAGTACTTATCTGGTCGAAGATGACAGGAGCCGAGGATTGGTTCGTTACCTCCATAGTCAGAGTGTAATAGAGCTGGCAGTCTTTTATATAACATTCATCCTTGCCCAGCGGCATTACCTGTATGCTGTCGCAACCGCACATATCATCCTCCTCAATGGTAAGCGTGGGGGATTCTATCTCGCAATTATCGCCAAATCTAACATTCATGCTGTAATTGCCGTATTGTGGCAATGGTAGGTAAATATTATGATTGTTAGTCCCGTTGGCAATCCATCCTCCTTCAAGCGACCATACCCACTTCAGCCCATCCGGACTTAACATATAGACAGGGAGTGTGTCTGGAAGACATCTTGTATAGCATCCCGTGAGCAATGCATCGAAATTGGGTGCATGGGTGATATAAATCCTGCTGGTGTCGCTCCTGCAGCCGCTGTTCTGGTCTACAATGAAAGCGGTAGCATATCCCGCAGAGTAATAGTTGGCCTGATTGCCCAATGAGCCGTTGCTCCAGCTGGCGTATCTGTCGGATACGAGGTTGACCGGTGGCTTACAGATACAACTATTTTCGCCAAAGCTCAATACGGGTGGGGCTGGAGTTTTATACACATGGAAAGTCATGGTTGCCGTTTCCTCGCAATTTTGGTTGTGGATGGTTAAAGAAATCGTATAGTCGCCATCTGTTGACGGAACGAAATATGGGTCTGTTGAATGGGGATTGGTTAACGATACTGTTGTCCCTGCTTTTGTCAGAGTCCAGTCGTATGAAATATAGCTATTGTGTGTAAAACATGAAAAATGTATTTCTTCGCCAGTACAATGTTTCTCAATGTCTTTGATGAGAACTAGCGGCTTGTCGAAGAATCCCACGTTCACCTCTCCTTCTCCGATACACCCGTTCACGTCAACAACTCTGACGCTGTAGTCACCAGTATAATGCGTGTTATATTCATAAGCGTTGCCTGTCAGGTTTGAGGGTGTGGGAGTGGGTCTCCATGTATACGAATTAATGTTATTAAAAACGTTATTGTTATCACTTGTATTAATATACCAAATATAGCGATTGTCTCCTGAACATAAATCAACGTTATTTTCAGGTATAAGACTTCCTGCTTTTAATACATGATACTGCTGGAGTTACTTCCTTTTTTTTGCCGAATATGCCTAAGAAACCTTTTCGTTTTGGCTTTTTGGACTGTTCCTGCACACTTTTCTGTACAATAACCGGAATTTGATTGGCTATCTTCTTGTTAATAGATTGTTG
>JAFXMW010000146.1 GCA_017530105.1 Bacteroidales bacterium | reverse complement strand
TGGCAACACCACCGGCGTTGACAGCCTTACCAGGACCGAAGGGAACCTTAGCAGCCTGGATGGCAGCGATAGCGGCGGGCTGGCAACCCATGTTGGAGACCTCAGCAACATACTTCACGCCATGTTCGAGCAGCATGTTGGCATCTTCCTCGGCGAGCTCGTTCTGGAAAGCGCAGGGCATAGCAATTTCGCAAGGAACAATCCAAGCCTTCTTGCCGGCGGTGAACTTAGCCTTGCCGGGGAACTTGGTGGCCATATCCTCAACCTTGTTGCGGTTGCTGGCACGCATGTCAAGCATGTAGTCAATCATCTCTTTGGTGATACCGTCGGGAATCTCGCAGACACCGTCGGGACCGCTGATAGCAACAACCTTGGCACCGAGTTCGACAGCCTTGGTGGCAGCACCCCAAGCAACGTTACCGAAGCCGGAGAGAGCAATGCGCTTGCCTTCCATCTTGTCACCCTGCTGTTTCACCATGCGCTCGACATAGTAGATAGCGCCGAAACCGGTAGCCTCGGGACGGATCAAAGAACCACCCCAGCCATAGCTCTTACCAGTCAAAGCACCAGTGCTGTGCTCGCGGGCCAGTTTCTTGTAAGCACCATAGAGGTAACCAATCTCGCGGCCGCCAACGCCTACGTCACCGGCGGGGCTGTCCTGGTCGGGACCGATATTGCGCCACAGTTCATACATGAAGGCCTGGCAGAAACGCATGATTTCAGCATCGCTCTTTCCAACGGGGTCGAAGTCAGCACCACCCTTACCACCGCCGAGAGGCAGGTTGGTCAGGCTGTTCTTGAAAATCTGCTCGAAACCGAGGAACTTCAGCATGGAAACGTTCACCTTCGGGTGGAAGCGGAGACCGCCTTTGTAAGCACCGAGGGCTGCATTGAACTGGACACGATAGCCGAGGTTGGTCTGAACCTGACCCTTGTCGTCAACCCAGGTCACGCGGAAAGTGAAGATACGATCGGGCTCCACAATGCGCTCGACAATCTTGGCAGCCTCAAATTCGGGGTGTTTGTTGTATTCTTCCTCGATGGTCTCCAAGACCTCGCGTACAGCCTGTAAGTACTCATTTTCGCCCGGATGTTTGGCTTCCAGGTTAGCCATAATTTCGTTTACTTTCATGATATTTAATTAATTAAATTAAACAATTGTTTTACTTTGGACTAACAAATATACAACTTTATTTTGATATAGAACAATTATTTTGTTAAAATTTTCATACCCCACCCCAAAAAACACACCTTTCAACCATTTACAGCAATACTTTTTTTCAAATCATGCCAGCTGATTAATCCACATCGCGAACCAACCGCACCGACAAACGGAAACAACGCTGGTTGACCTCCGAGGTATAGACGCGGCCGTCGTAGAAACAGACGTAATAAGCCTTACTGTCCCCCTCGGGGGTGGCGGTCCAATACAGGCCCGATGCCCCCAGGTGTGGCGGCATCATATCCCACACGTAATCCGCGGCAGGCAGAAAGACCGCTCCCTCCACCTTCATCCGCTCCCACTGCTCACGGTTGAAAACATTATCCCCCCAACTGATACAGCCGGGGCTGAACACCATACCCTCTGGCGCCGACCATCTGTCTGGCAACAATATCAATCCATGTATGCCATTCACCGTGCCCGTACCCTTCTTCAACTCAGCGTCTTTCCTGTACACCAGCATATAGCCCCATTCCGGCATATTCAATGTACGCCATCCGGCCTCGGCATAAAACAAATAGTCCCCCCAATCGTGGAAAGAAGGATAGTCGCTGTTATCCATCGATGTGTTATTGGGTTCATTCCCTGTCCCCCATGCGAAATAACCGCCATATTCCCACTCGTTCTTCACAAACACGCGCCCCTGTACATCGAGATTTCCGGGGGCAAAATACACCTTCTTCACCGGGCTTACAGAAAAAGCGAGTTTGTTATCCTGTATGGAATCAGCACCTGTGTCCGATGGGTTGCCCTCGGGTAATTCCTTATGGCAGGCTGCACACAACAGCACCACAAAAAACAAAGGTGAAAGAGTCCAATATATCTTATTATGATTCATCCTGACAGAGCCACCCGCTCCACCCGTCCACCCTCCTCAGTGGTCATGCCGCACACCTACATATAGCAGGTGCCGACAAAATTCTGGATACGCGGCCGCACATAGTCACGCTCTTCGATATGCGACATGTGAGCCACATTCTCCAGCAGCAAAATCTCCGCATGGCGGGCCTCCATAGCCTGCGACAAAGCCAGTTCCACCGGAATCCTTGGATCCTTCTTGCCGTAAATAAACAGCACCGGCACCTCCAACTCCTGCAGCACATGCAGGCGCGACGGCCGCGACGCCATGCCCCTCTGGGCTGCGATAATGCTCTCCGCCTTCGTCTCCAAACACTGGTCATGAATATCCTTTATCTCCACAGCCAACGCCACACGGCTCTCCGGCGTAAACAACGGTGGAATGAAACCCACAATATACCCCGCACGATTGTGCATCACCTGCTCGCAGGTGGTCATCCTGCGCTCTATCACCGCCTCGGTGTCGGCCAAAGCATGCGAATGGAGCAAACCCAGCCCCCGCAACCTGTGGGGGAACAAATCGGCAAAAGCCAGTGCCACATAGCCGCCCATCGAATGGCCCACCATCACACACTGCTCCACCCCTGCATCGTCAAGCACTGCCTTCACGGCCCTTGCCATGAAATCCATCGTATGCACCTCGCCGAAACACTCGCTGTAGCCATGCCCCGGCAAATCTATCGTTATCACATGCATCCTCCGCATATACGTCAACACATACGAACTCCATATATCAAGATTCTGGAGATAGCCATGCAGCAGCACCAACGTCTGCTCATGCTCTCTCCCCTCATCGCGATAATGCAATGTATGTTCTTCAAAGACAATGGTCTTATGTTGTTCCATCGGGTGCTGTTTCTTGTAGTTTACAAAAGGCAAAGATACACTTTTTTTTTGACCCGTCAAGTCCTTTTTCAAAAAAAAACTTTCCCATCGTCGCCATGCACTCTCCCACAGCCATTTCCACACACACTTTTTTTCTCCTGCTTCCACTCTGGCCTATTCCAACACCAGTTCCCCGCGCACCACTCCCGCATCCGTGATTGCCGTCACACGGTACACCCCGGCAGGCCACCCCTTCAACTCTATCTCCGCCGTCCTCCCGACCACACGGCACTCCTCCATCAGCCTCCCGCCCATATCGTGCACCGCAACACTCCGCAACGACACTCCGGTCTCAACCCTCACCCTCTCCCTTGCAGGATTGGGCACCAACCTCAACTCTTCCGCAACACTCTCCGCCTTGTCTACCGACTCCTCCCCCTCGAAATAAAACTCCACTCCCTCGTTCCATGCCCCCCACTTGTGGCACTCTGTGCAATAACCCCTCACATACGCCACATACCATCCCGGCTCCTCCAAACCGTACAGCACCGTATGCGGGTCGTCGCTCGACAACACCCTGCCCATTCCCGGTTCCGTTCCCACAGGGCCGTACGACACATGCCACCTCCCGTGCAACGAATCCGCATCCACCCCCCACCGCATCAACGCCATGCCATACGACACCGACACCTCAGCATCCTCCACCGCGGGGCAGACCATCGTGTCGCACCCAAGGTACCATCCAGTAGAATCTATTATTGGAAAAATAAACCAGGTCTTTTGATTCCATAGAAACGAATAGCACCACCTTTCTAAATCTTCTGAATAATAGGCCATGGGAATATGCTGACAGAATGAATTCATCCATGCTCCCCACGAGGCGATATCCACTCCAAAGTTTTCGCCCCGAACCATTTGAACATCAGAAATACCCACATAAAATGAATCTTCCACTGTCAAAACCGAGTCAAAATAGACCTCTGTCAATGGTACCACAAACGTATCACTTGGATTATCCCATGGATCAACCTCTGCAACTATCATCATCCACCTGTCAACTCTTGCAATATTTACCGGGGCATGCGCCAACTCATTCAGTTCGCCTGACCCCGCCTCAAAAACATTCACATTTATTATCGAATCACCAACTGACACAACACCTTCAAATATGGATTTTGTTGCAGCAATGGCCACACCTGCTATTTTCAATGTCGAATCCGTATAGTAATATTGAGCCACAGGTCTCCCACCTTTATTGGTCAACGCCACATGATAATCAAACCCAACACACCTCTCCCTCCAATTGTCACGAGGATAGAAATATGTAATCTCCCGATGGATATAGCTTGAATTGATAGTGTCGTGCGGCGGCTCATGGTCACCCTGCGCATACAGTCCCAATACTGAGAACATTAACACAAAAAAAACAATATTTTTCATATCAGAAATTACATTCAAACAAAATTTAACACACTAATCACCTTCACACTTTGATTGTAGTTCACCTATTGTTACAATAGTATTCTGAATATGTTCCTGATAACAATAGATTAATTTTGGTTCAATCTGAGGCAATGAAAACAATGTCATTTTACCTGTGTTCATATCAATTTCCTTAAACAGGTGTCTTGAACAGACGTCATCCATTTTATTATTACTCCACAATGCAGGGGTCGTACAAAGTGGGATATCGAATGAACCGCTACATATCATCCAATGACTCAAAAAATACCACGGTAATGAGCCAACACCTCTTGAAAAAAATTTATCAACCGAATGAAGAATCATTGGAGAAAGTGGAAAAGTAAATATACATGACATAAACATAGCATTGTCCACCTTGCCAACACCACTACTCACCTGTCCGTCCAACGGACTCTCTCTGTCTACCAACACTAAAATAGTGTCATTATTGTTATTATAGCGAACGTCTCGCAAATTCCATCCCGGAACGAATGATGTCCCCCACCATGAACATAGTTCCTTATATACATTCGGAACACCAGAAGTCACCCCAATATCTTTAACAGTAATTCCATATTCCCCTGTTGTACTAGCAGCCATACAAGACAAAACTACATGGTCTCCTTGCGTACGGGTCAAAAAAATAGGATACTCACCATGACTTCCAGCTTTTTTAAAATTATAACCAACATAACCATAAATATCGCAACCCGATGAACCCAACGAACAAGAATAAAAGATATTATTGTTACTTATAATTACGGGTACAGGTGATGATGAAGCATAAGTTGCCAACAATGGTTTATTCAACACTCGGAGCATAATATTGTTAGTGCCGTCTGCATGAGCTGATGCTACTACATAGTTATCAGTTACTGCAATATCATCATAAACATTCCTTACCAATCGTAACATGAAATGTTGTATGCCATCCTCCTGTAAGTGCATACGGATGCCATACATCGGCAATAAAAGATTTAATTTCATTGTTTAAAATCCAATCACCTACCATCACAGCATGGATCCCTCCTGTCGCCCGGAAAAGTTCAAATCTCTTAGGGTTAATCGTAGCCCCCTCTCGTGGAAACCAAAGGTATTTACGATTAACCGAACCAGTATAAACCTCAGCTAAGGAGAAACTACATAACGCCGGATACCCTACATATCCACAATAATAAACCGTGTCGTCAAGTACCTCAACATCATTTACCTCTTCATCAACTGGAAACGACCATACCATGTGTGTCTGAGTGTTTACAACATTAAAGTAATATTCACCTAAACTCGATTCCGTATACACCACACATACATCTTCTCCACAGCTTCTGACTATCGTTTTGACCGTTGTCCCATTGTAGGGAGGTGTCCAATCGGCTATCATACTCTGTCCATAAACATATGAACAACTCAAAACTAACAGGAATAGTACTATTTTTTTCATGGTTTACAAAATTTAGAATTTTTGCAAAAATACGCTTTTTTTTTGACCTGGCAAGTCCTTTTTTCAAAAAAACTTTTTCCCATCGTCGCCATGCACTCTCCCACAGCCATTTCCACACACACTTTTTTTCTCCTGCTTCCACTCTGGACTATTCCACCACCAGTTCTCCGCGCACCACTCCCGCATCCGTGATCGCCGTCACCCGGTACACCCCTGCAGGCCACCCCTTCACCTCTATCTCCGCCGTCCTCACGCCCATATCTTGCACCACTGAAGATACGAAAAAATATCGGATGGGGAATATTTTCAAAACACAAATGATTATTAATTCATGAAAATTTTATGGTAAACCCTAAAAATAGCCCCCCTGAAAGGGGCATTTATGATAATCAATACTGAATATTAAACACGAATTATCGTGTAATGACCATAAATTAATGATTGATTGATGATAATTCGTGTTAAAATATAATTACCATGAAATCTCATTGCAAGGCAATGTTTTAAATTGAATAATTAGATGTTACCTTATGGCAATTCGTGTTTCATGTTTTGTTTCTCCCACGGTTGTTTTACACTTTTTCCACACTTGTTTTACACTTTAAAAGTGTAAAACAAGTGTAATACAACTGGAAAAAAAGTATGAAACAAGCGAACCTTGTTCCGGGCGACAGAGCGGCAGTCCTTAGCGGAATAATATCTCGGTCGGGGACGGTGCGAGACCCTGCTTGTATTTCAGGTTGCCGTAGGCGGAGATGTCAACGCGGCCGATGTCGATGCCCTGTGAGGCGATATAGTTGCGGATGCTTTTGGCGCGGTTGAGAGAGAGGTCGTAGCAGCGGCGGTCGTCGTTGCCGTCGACATGGACCGAAACGGTGACCTTGCACCCTGCATGTTGCCGCAGGAAAAGAACCACATTGTCCAACTCGCGCTCGGCCAGAGGCAGCAGGCGCGAAGTGCCGTTGTAGAAGCCCACCAGTGCCAAGGGGATGGGGTCGGTGAGCTGGCGCAGCTCGTCGATGGTATAGCCGTCGACGCTGAGGGTGGCAGCAGTGGATCCGTCGATGCGAAGCGCAGGGATATAGAGCCAGTCGGCGGTGAAGAGGGCCACGTAGGGTTTGCCTTTGTAGAGAGTGACGGGCAGCAGGGTGTCGAGTTGGTGGTCGTTGAGGTGCTGCACGGTTTTACGGTCGCGGAGATCGACGATGTCGAGTTCGCTGAGTACATCCTCCACTTCGGCCAAGTTGAGGGTGACGGTGCGGCGGCTGTCGGCGGTGTCGTGGGTTGTGGCAAGGGTGAAGCCGGCATAATTGCCACCCTGGGGCGAGTTGGAGGTGAGGAGAAGCTGTTTCTCACCCTTGAGGAAGGAGACAGAGGCCTCGTCGAAAGCACCGTTGGCTCCGCGTCCCAAGTTGACGGGGTTGGTCCAGTGGCTCCAATCGCCGATGTCGCTGCGAGTGGCCATATACACATCGCCGTAGCCGAGACCACGGGCGTCGGTGACGAAGTAGAGGGTGCGCATGTTGCGGCTGAGCAGCGGGCTGCGCTCGCAATAGGGACTGTTGACCGGAAGGCCAAGGTTGACGGCATCGCCCCAATGGCCGTCGGCATAGGGGATGAAATAGAGGTCGGAGGCCAGCGCGGTGTCGCCGTGGTAATAGGCGCCCGACTCCTGCACGTTGTGTCCGCCGGGGCGGTCGGAAGCGAGGAGCATGCCGCTGCCGTCGGGCAACATGAAGGCATCGGTTTCGACAAAGGGGGTATTGACGGGAGCGCCGAAGGCTACGAGGTCGGTCCAAAGGGTGTCGTTCACCACGCGTGCCGACCAAATGTCGTCGTCGATGCCTAGAAGCACCCGGTTGCCGTTGTCGTAGAAGCCGAAGGCGGTAACGTCCGAGGGTGCCCCGACAATATGTACACTGCCGGCATACTCCCAGCCGCCTTTGCCCTTGGAGGGCTTGCGGGCGGTGCCTATGGCGTTGCCGTCGGACTGGATGGTGAAGAAGAGGCGCGACCCCTGCGGGTTGGCAAAAAGATGGTGGATGCGGCCGTGGGCGAAGAGCGGCGAACGGTCGGCCATGCCTTTGGAGGAAAGGATGGCAAGGAGTTCGTTGTATTCGGCGGAGCTGACATCCTCGAAACAAATGTCGAACTGGTGCAGCCGCTGTAGGGCGCCGTTCCAGTCTTTGCGCGCCAGCTGCTGCTGGAGAACACGCTGCATGGCCACAAAGGCGGCTTTGCGACCGGTGAGGAGCCGTATGCAGTCGGTCATGCGTGGCATGTCGGCTTCGACAAAGGGCTTGGTGAGGTCGAAGGTATCTATCACTTCGCTGCGCGCCAGGTCGGAGCGGACAGTCATGAGGAAAGGATAGCCGGGGTTGTCGTGGGCAAACGAGCGGATAGGCTGGCCGTTGCCCTCGTCGGCGAACCAACTGTAATACTCCCTGTAGACATCCGAGTAATGCACATCGAGCGGGAAACGCTCGATGTAGAGGAGAGCAGCCTCGCGGTTGTGGTCATGCTTTACCATGCGGCGGAGCTGGGCCAAGGCACTGTCGGCAAGGGGATGGTCGCTGTAGGTCTCGGCAAAGTCGGCAAAATCGCGCGGGGAGGAGAGCATTCCGTAATCCATGCTGCGGAGGGTCTGCAGTTTGTCGAGGGCATCGAGGTAGTTGTCGCCACGGGGGAAATGCTCCAGATAGGCGGAATAGGCCTCCTGGTCGTGGGTTTGGCTGGCGGAGAAGTAGGCCATGCGGCTTTTCTGACGCATGGCGGCGTTCTGCATGGCAGCGCTGGAGGGATAGAGCGCGGCGGCAGAGTCGATGTCGGCCTGTGAGTTGAAGGAGGCAAAGAAGTGGGAGGCCAGACGGGCCAGAGCCGCCTCGGCAGAGTCGGCTTGGGGCGTGGCGGGATGGGCAAGAAGATAGGTATAATAGCCATTGATGGTGTTTTCGCAACACACTTGGCGGTATTCGTTGTCTTGCTTGGCGGCATGGAGAGCCTTGGCGATGGCAGCGTTGTCGGCAAAGGCATCGGCATAGGCTGCTATTTCGGTTTCCTGCATCGTGGAGGCATGATGCTGGACATAGCGCACGGCCTGGTCCTCGATGGACTGCACCTGCTGGCGTATGAGGGAGAGGGTGATGCCTTTTTTGATGAGTTTCTGCATGTCGCGGTAACGGCCGCGATCCATCAGCCACGCCGAATAGATTTCTTCGGCACGGCGGGCATAGCGAGCGGCCTGGGGAAGGTTGTGAAGGGGGTTGTCGGCACGGGTGAAGAACTGCGCCATGTCGATGAGGTTGGCAACATCGGTGGGGTTTTTGGTATACTTGCCGCTGAGGGCCACATACTGCTCACGGTAGGTTTCGGCCGACACGGGGTCCTGCCCCACGGCCTGCAGCGTCAGCAATAAGCCAGCAAACAAAAACAACAATCTTTTCATTACTCAGGAGAGGGGCTGGTTAAAAGACAAAACTGCCCAGGATGGCTTCGAATTCCTTTTCCATCTGGGGATAGGTGGCCTTGGTGGTTTCGAGACGGAATTCCACCACGGTGTTGTTGACTTTGAAATAGACCATGCGGAACTGGTAATCCTTTTTGTCGCTGAGATTGGTATAGGCGCCTATGTAGCCCATGCCGCCGCTTTTGGGCAGGCCAAGGCCCGAGGTGTAGTCTTTGAGAGGCTGGTAGGGTTCAGCCACATAGCGGTCGTAGACATAGTCGAACAATTCGCCTGTGTAGTGTTTGCGCACCCTGATGCGGAGGTTGGGGAGCGCGGTGTCGCCTTTGGAGACGATGATTTTGGAGGTGTAGTAGTAGAGGTAGACGGTGGTATTGTTGTCCACGCGCTGGGAGTTGAGGAAATTCCATTTACCCTGGAAGGAGTACTTGACTTTGGTGCCAGGGATGCCCACCTGGGTCTGTGCGGCAGCCGAGAGGGACACCATCATGGCGAGGCTTAGGAAAGCCAAACGAAACACGGTTTTATTCAACAATGCGAGTCTTTTCATAATTATTCAAGGTTTAAATGTTTTTCGTAAAAAGCGATGAGTCTCTGCGTGAGACCTTCGACACCGTAGGCTTGGGCGATGAAGTCCTGGGCGTTGCGGCCGAGGGCTTTGCAGAAGTCGGGGTCGGCAATGCACCTTTGAATCTGGTCGACAAACTGCTGCGGGGTGTCGGCAATGAGTAGGTTGTGGCCGTCGGTGTAGCCAATGCCCTGCGCCCCGACGGTAGTGGCGACAACAGCCTTGCCCAACGACATGGCTTCGATAATCTTCACCCTTATGCCGCTGCCGCTGAGCAGGGGGACGACGTTGATTTGCTTCGAGCCGATGAAATACATGGCGTCGGGCACTTCGCCCACCACTTTGACACCGGGCATCTGGAGCCTCATGAGGTCGTCGGGCATCTTGCGCCCCGCCAGATAGAGGGTGAGCTGGGGCATACGCTCATGTACCAGAGGCCACACTTGGTCGAGGAACCATTTGATTCCTTCGCGGTTGGGCAGCCAATCCATGGAGCCGAGATGAAACAGGGAGTTGGGTTCCTCCACGACGTTGTCGGGCACAGAAGGGGTGATGCCGAAGGGGATGGCGACAATGGGTTTGCGACAGCCCTCACTGCGAAAGTAGTCGGCATCGTTCTGGGTGATGCTTACCACGCCGTCGTAGTCGTTGATATGCTCGAGTTCGTAAGCCCTGAGGGTGAGGGAGAGATGTTTCATATACCAACGTTTGAAAGGGTTGGTCTCGCTTTGGGCTATGCGCCGCCATATCTGGTTCTCTACATTATGGGCGCGGAGGAAGACGGGAGCCTTGGAATATTGCCGGATGACAGGGACGTAAGGGGTAAGGAAGATGCTCTCGATATGCACCAAGTCGAAAGTTTCATGGCGGAGTATCTGTATCAGCTTGGCCGTGAATTGGCGGTTTTGGAAACGCTTGACATGGTAGGACTCGCCACAGAGCATAGCGACACCCGCATCGAGAGGGTGGGGATTGAGGTCTACATGCACCGCCTCGAAACGGGTGGCACGCCGGTAGTCGTCGGTGATGCGGTTCTCCAGCACTGGGTGCTTGTCGCTACACACGGAGAGCACCTTTACCTCGCACCCGGCAGCCAATAGCCCCTGGGTGATGCTGTTCATGGCCAAAGTGCCGCCGTCGACAGGCGGGTAAGGAGGCTTGTTGCAGAGCTGGAGAACCTTCATTACAAATTGAGATTTGTGAATTGAGAATTAATAATTGCCTACAGAACGGCCACAAACATCGGACTATTCGGTGGGGAGGGCTTTGAAACCTTTACCCATAATCTCGGCACTGTCGATAACGTTGACGAAAGCCGAGGGGTCGAGGTTGCGGAGGTTGGCGCGCAGCTTGACGAAGTCGGCACGCTCCATGGTGACGTAGATCATCTTGCGCTCGGTGCCGTTGTAGAGGCCCTCGCCGGTGATGCAGGTGCCGCCACGCTTGAGGTCATTGAGGATGTAGTTCTTCACTTCCTCCATCTTGTCGGTGACGATGAGGGCGGTCTTGTAGCTCTTGATGCCGTCAACCACAAGGTCGATGACCTTGCTCTCGATGAAGATGATAATGATGGAGTAGATAGGCAGACGGATGTCGCCGAAGGCGATGAAGGTGGTGAGGGTGATGCAGCTGTCGACAATCAGCACAAGGGTGCCCAGTGAAATCTTGGTGTATTTGTGCAGAATCATGGAGATGATGTCGCTGCCGCCGCTGGTGGCGCCAGAGCGGAATATCAAGCCGATGGCCACGCCATAGATGAGGCCGGCGACAACGGTGTTGAGGAAATAGTCGGGCACAAACCAACCGCCATGGTTGGGTATTTCAACCATACTCAGGCCTTCTATCGGGTTGGCTACGATGGCACCGTCATGGATTACGGGATTATAGCCCCAGATGGATTCCAACAAAAAGGTGAAAAGGAATATCAATATTGTGGAAACCACCGTCTTGACACCAAACTTGGGGCCTAAGATGATTGTACCGATGATAAGCAGGGGGACATCCATGCAGATAGCATAGAATGCAATCTTCCAAGGCCAAAGGGTATTCAGCACGTTGGATAAACCGTAGGTGCCGCCAGGAGCCATGAGGTAGGGATTAACAAACATCACATCGCCCACAGCAAAGAGGGCACTGCCCACTATCAAAAGGATGTAGGCAAAAACTTCTTGCTTAAAGTTCTTCGTTTCCATTTATCTTGTAATTATTAACGTTTTGTTTAATTGAATATTACACCTCTCCGCCCCAAAGCGGAGAAAATGCAAAGTTACGAAAGATATTCGGTATAATGACTTTTTATATAAAAATAGCACAGGCACTGCCGCCTATTCTCCTTCCTTAGGCTGTTGCATCTTTGCTTTTAATGCTTCCATATTTCTTTCCAACAACTTGCGGGTCGATTCATCCGGATTTAAGGAAAGACCTGTTTTAAAGTCATTCATTGCAAGGTCATAATCGCCAGCATTGCCTCTATTCATATATGCTGCTCCACGATTGTTGTAGGCTAATGCATACTGCGGGTTCAATCTAATTACCTTGTCAAAATCTTTGATTGCTTGATCATTGTTCCCTTTCTTACCATATGCAATCCCTCGGTTGTTATAGGCGTCCGCATATTGCGGATTCAATTCTATCGCCTTGTCATAATCCTTGATTGCTTGGTCTTTGTCACCTTTATCGCTATATGCAAGACCCCGGTTTTTGTAAGCTAATGCATACTGCGGGTTCAATTCTATTGCCTTGTTATAATCCTTGATTGCTTGGTCTTTGTCACCTTTTGCATAATATGCAAAGCCCCGGTTGTTATGGGCTTTCGCATCCTGCGGGTTCAATTCTATCGCCTTGTCATAATCCTTGATTGCTTGATCATTGTCACCTATATCATAATATGCATTCCCCCGGTTGTAATAGGCATCCACATACTTCGGGTTCAATTCTATCGCCCTGTCATAATCCTTGATTGCTTGGTCATTGTTGCCTTTATCGCTATATACATTCCCCCTGTTATTATAGGCTTTAACATACTTCGGGTTCAACTCTATTGCCTTGTCATAATCCTTGATTGCTTGGTCAAAATCCATTTTATTGCTGTATGCAACACCCCGGTTGTAATAGGCTTCCGCATTCTGCGGGTCTAATTTTATTACTTGTTTATACAATTCTATTTTTTTGTCCAAGTCCTCTTCATAATAGGCTTGTGAGAAGAACGCACTTACTTGCGCATTCTTTGCATTTTGTTCTGCAGATTTCTTTGCATTATCTATCTCTTCTTTTGTTTTGTTTAATTGTTCATTGTGTTTATCAATTCTATCTTTGATGTCATTCTCGAACTTGCGATTTAACAATATGGGAACCGCCACACCCACTATTGCTACTAAAATAGTACATAATACACCATATAATCCTACCACCCAGCCTACGTGGTTTATATAATCGCTGAACATCCTGTCGCAATCAGTTTTGGAGACATACTCCATTTGGTTAACCTTAGCGGAGGCGGCTATCAGCGAGTCGAATTGTTCCTGCGAGAGGGTTATTGTCGGAGTGGTGGCGACAACGGCAGGTGGGACGGTGTCCTTGCTTGCAAATACGCTGTAGCCACACATTAATGCAACTATCAATAGTACAGCACTTTTTCTCATAATCAGTAGTTATTTATCTTTGCAAAGATACTATTTTTTTTCGATTACTTCGGTTTATTTATCTGCTGAGGATGTGCAGACAGGTTGCCTTCACGCCCCTAACCACTCTTCTATTTCACAATTTTTTTCCATGCCGTGTAGTTTTTTTGCCAATTGTTACGTTATTATGGGCGTGAGAACAAAGGATCCTTTTGAAGAGATGCTCCACCGCTACCGCGGGCTGCTGTTTACCCTCTGTAGCCGTTTCCGCCACAGAGGGCTGGATACCGATGACTTGATACAGGAGGCGACTATCGCCTTGTGGCGGGCTCGGGAACGGCTGTTTGCACTCAAAGGTGCTCCTCAGGCGGCATTGACTTGGAAGATTGCCCGCAACGCAGTGGTCGACACCCTGCGGCGAATCGAGGACAACGAGGCTCTGCCGGAAAGCTACGACCAAAGGGAGGAGGATCACTCGTTAGTGGAAGAGCTGCACGAGGTGATTGCACAACTCGAAGAACCCGACCGGACAATTGTGAGGATGAAACTGGAGGGTTACTCGTACAAGGAGATTAGCCAACATGTAGAGCTATCAGAGAAGAACGTGAGTGTGAGACTGGTGCGTGTGAAAGAAAAATTGAAAAAAGAAATGACAAAATAATAAGTTATTATGGACGAAGAACGTTTTGAAGAAATTTGGGAGATGGCGGAAGCTGAGCAATACGGACGTCGACTGGCTGCCGAGTACCCCGCATGGCGGGCACGGCGCAACCGCGTGGCAGGCATGGCGTTGTTGACATTGATAACAGCGGGTGTGGGTCTGCCTCTGTGGCATAACATCACACAGTCGAACACGCAGCACGACGGCTACACCGTTGCCTACTGCAACCGTGCTGACATCTCAGACCAATACTGGGTCAATATGGCAGACGAACTGTTAAAGAGCGTTTGAAAGAAAGGAGGAATGTGGTTATGAAAAAGTTATTATTAATTATTCTGCTGCCGCTGGCAATGCTGACGGGCTGCTCCCACGAGAAAAAGGATATGAATGTTAGCGCACTGTACCAACACTATGCCGTGCGTCAGGATTTGACGGTGGCGCAGGTGAACGGGTTCAAACTCAACGATACGGTGCGCGTGGATGTGGTGCTGATGCAGGCCGAAGACGAGAACGCCTGGCAACAGCTGAAGGAAGAATTCAACATCCAAGGCGACGAGGGAACGGTGAGCTGGCTCGGCGAATCGGAGAACCCCGCCATCCGCACACAATGGAGCGGCGTGCCTGTGATGCGTGTGATTGCCTCGCTCTACAAACACACCATTGGCATCTACCGCATCGACAACGAGGCACAGTACGACGCCATTGTAGAGTACCAGCTTGATAAAACAAAAAAAGGAACAAAATAAAGATTAAACCATATGAAAAAAACATCGAAACTCATCATGTTGCTGACCGCATTGGCTCTTTTATCCGCAGCCTGCGAGAAACCCGAAACGCCCAGTGGCGGCAGCAACGACAACAACGACCCGAAAGAGCGTGTCATCATTTACTCTGTAGGCGAAAACGAAAGCCGCCAGACGCTGAAAACCGATTCGGAATGGGACGCCATGCTCGACCAACTGTGCGACCGAGTGCAGGACGGCAGCGAGGTGGTATTCTACAATATGAACCAGATGACCTATTTCCAAAGCAAAGGCAGCGGTACCTCCTCATCCAACAGAACCATTAACACCACAAGCCGCGAGGAGATGAAAAAATGGATGAAGGACATGGAGAAGCAGGGTCTCACGGTGAGGGTCACCTATAACGACACCACCGGTACCTGGCACGGCGAAGCCTACGCCACCGCACCGACCTCCGACACCGATACTATCATTATCGGCACCTGGAGACTGAACTGTATGGTGGTGACTCAGACCGACGGAACCGACCATCTGCTGAACAGCGACCTTTTCGCTCCCGAGGATGGCAGTACGATGTATTACTCGTTCTTCAACGATGGCACGATGACAATAGCCATTGTCAACAGCGTGGACAGCGTCACCGACTCCGGCACATGGACTCTTTCGGAGGATGGTGAACTCTGCTCCGAGATGCTGCCGAACGGTGTATGCTGGGATGTGAATTGGATTACTTCCAACTCGATGATTCTTTCGCACAGCGAACTTGGCACCATGGATGGCAACTATTACTATCAAATGCAGTTTGACGCTGTTACCCCTGTGAAAAAATAAAAAAAAAAGAGTGACTGTAGTTTTTAGCCGAATTGTTACGTTCTTATTGCCGGATTAACAAACAAATTTAATCAAAAGACAAATTCAAAAAATTAATAACAAAAATTAAAAAACACAACTATCATGAAGAAAAAAATCTTTATCGCCACCGCCGTTGCCCTGATGCTCGGAATGACCGCCTGTCAGAAAGAACAGATTACCCCTAACAATCCTTCTGTTCCCAGTACCCCCGATGTGCGTTCCACCAAGGTGTTATCTACCTCTGACCTTATCGGCACCAATTGGACCGCTGCCCTCAACCTCTCCGACCTGCTCTATGCCATGACTGGCATGAACCTCAGCGACTATGGCTGCGACACCGTTATCGGTTTCGACTCTGCCATGGTATTCCACATTGAATTCGACTCCACCTATGCTCACATCACCTTCAGCGAGAACATGGATATTACCAATGTTACCGAAATCGCCGGAGAGTACACCAATGAACAGATTGAGCAGATGGACCTTGCCTATGAGTACGACAGCACCACCCACACCGGCACCCTGACCGCCGTGGGAGTTGATGAAAACAATGTACCCGTTAATTACCATATTGCCTTCACCTATAGTGAGACCGACGACACCATTACTATCAACTTTCTCTTCGCCAACGCTGAAGACGAGGATACCACTATCAATTTTCCGTTGGTTTTCCACCGCAATATCTAAACATTCTAAGAGCAAAGAATTTAGTTAGATAGACTAAGACTGGAATTGATTTTTGTGGCGACTGTCACGGGGACGAGAAAAAGTTCCAAGTGGCAGTTGTCTTTTTTTATTGCGGCAGTGGACAATCGAACCATGGCATTGTTTTTTATATATTGCTTAATTTTGCGTATCTTTGCATGTCATTAATACCCTACTAATAGCACCAAACATGAACAATATCACCATTGTCGGAGCTTCTGAGAACAACCTAAAGGATGTCTCGCTTGAGATTCCCAAGGGGAAGATTACTGTCTTCACTGGAGTGTCGGGGTCGGGGAAGTCGTCGCTGTGTCTCGACACCATTGCGGCTGAAAGCCGCCGGGAACTGAACGAGACGTTTCCGAGCTTTGTGCAGCAGTATCTACCCAAGTATGGCCGCCCCCATGTGGAGCGCATTGAGAATATGCCTGTGACTATCGTTATCGACCAGAAGAAGCCGGCAAACAACAGCCGCTCGACAGTGGGAACGTATACGGACATCTACGCCCTGCTGCGACTGTTATTCTCGCGCGTTGGGGAGCCGTTTGTGGGGTACAGCGACACCTTTTCGTTCAACCACCCTTCGGGCATGTGCCCCCGTTGCAGCGGACTGGGCGTGGTGACAGACCTGGACATTCACAAACTGGTGGATTTTGACAAATGCCTGAACGATGAGGATGTCATTCATTTCCCCACTTTCACCACCGGCGCGTGGCGATGGAAGCGATACGCCTACAGCGGCCTGTTTGACTTGAACAAGAAAATACGCGACTACACCCCCGAGGAGCTGGAGTTATTACTCTATTCCCCTCAGATTAGACTGAAAAATCCCCCCGACAACTGGCCTAAGTCGGCAAAGTTTGAAGGACTGTACCCCCGTATGTACCGCAGCATCATCACCACCAAGGAGGGAAAGCGGCAGCAAAAGGTGCTGGACTTGATGACCTGCACAATGGAATGTCCCGAATGTCATGGAACTCGACTGAACGAGCGTGTGCGCAACTGCCGCATCCTGGGGAAAAACCTGGCCGACGTGGTAGCCATGCCCATCAATGAGGCCTTGGGGTTTATTGACGCCATTGAGCACCCTTTGGCCACCGACCTGAAAGGGGAACTGCACAAGCGGCTACAAGCCTTGTGTGACATCGGGCTGGGGTATCTGTCGTTGAGCCGTGGCACGGGAACGCTGAGCGGCGGCGAGGCCCAGCGTATCAAGATAGCAAAATATATCAACTCGCCTTTGACGGACATGGCTTACGTGCTGGACGAGCCCAGCGTGGGTCTGCACCCGCAGGACATCAGCCGTCTGAAAACGTCGCTGCGCCACCTGCGCGACCACGGGAACACGGTGCTGATAGTGGAGCACCACCGCGAGATTATTGCCATGGCAGACCATTTGGTTGACATGGGTCCGGGAGCCGGAGACCACGGCGGGAAGATTACATTTGAAGGAGGATATGACAGCCTGCTGGCGTCGGACACGGTGACAGGACGTATGCTGCGAGACCGCACGCCTTTGAAACGCCACTACCGACGCCCTACAGGGTGGTACCACATAAAGGATGCCACACTGCACAACCTGAAACATGTGGATGTGGAAATACCGAAAGGGGTGATAACTGTGATTGCCGGAGTGGCCGGGTCGGGAAAGAGTTCGCTGATGGAATATTTTATGCAACAGGAGAGCAGTCCTTTGGTGTTCATCGGTCAGAAGAACATCGGCATCAACCTGCGCAGCACGCCGGCAACCTATCTTGACATTGCCGACACCATCCGGCGGCTTTTTGCCAAGGAGGGCACTATAAACGGACAGCACCCTGCACACACCAGCATTCAGCTGTTCTCGTTTAACAGCAAGGGAGCCTGTCCCGCCTGCGGTGGGAAAGGGGTCATTGTGTCGGACATGGCCTTTATGGAGAGTATTGAGACCGTGTGCGAGGAATGTCACGGCAGCCGATACAGCCATGAGGCTCTGCAGTATCTTTATCATGGCAAGACTATCGCCGAGGTGATGGGGCTGACCGTGGAAGAGGCTATTGGCTTTTTCGACGGAATGGCGTTCCTGCCCCAACTGAAGATGCTGGAAAAGGTAGGACTGGGGTATCTGCACCTGAACCAAAGCATGAGTACCCTTAGCGGCGGCGAACTGCAACGGGTGAAACTGGCTGACAGACTCTACAGCACCGCCATACACCTTTCCGCCACAGAGACAAGGCTGTCGTCAGGACATACCTATATCATCGATGAACCCACCGACGGGCTGCATCTTGACGACGTAAGACGGCTGCTGGAACTATTTGACGAAATGGCCGATGCTGGGAACACCCTAATCCTAATTGAGCACAGTCTGGACGTGATGAAACGTGCCGATTATTTAATAGAGCTGGGACCTGGAGGGGGTGACGACGGCGGCAGACTGCTCTTCAGCGGCACACCCGACAGCATTTTGGATTCAACCCTTTCGGTCACCGCCCCCTATCTCAAAGACTCGTTGCCTGAAAGTTGCTGACAAAGCCTCTTCAAGAATTCTTATGACAAAAAAAATCCATGAAAGCGAAAACTTTCATGGATTTCTTTTGCTTTTATGAGCGACAGACGGGGTTCGAACCCGCGATTTTATCCGGCGCTTTTTGAAGTATCCTTGGTGCTGACTCGCAATGATTTATAACTTTATTTTTCGCATTTTTTTACAATTTTCGTCACAATCCAGTCACGTTTTGACCGTCCTGCGTCCCGCTGTTAGAAACCGATGGGACAAGCATTTCCGTTTTTAAAGTGTCCTGCGTCCCGGTGTCTTTTCAGCGGTAGATTTTATTGTTTTAATGTTAAACGTTCAATCGTAGAAGATAATATTTTAATGGTATCCTGCTGGCTGGTGAGGAGCTGCAGCAGTTCGGCGGGTGCCTGGATCGACATGTCGCCATTGCTGGCGTTTGCCTGTGGGGCAGATGCCAAAGCGATGTTTTTTGCGTTGTTTTTGCGTAACATTTCGCCTTTTTCGAGCAAAAGCCAATCAGCAGAAAGCTCAGGAAATATAATCAAAATTTCGCTTATTTTTGCTGAAGAAAGACTACTTTCCATACTTTTTCCA
>JAFXMW010000145.1 GCA_017530105.1 Bacteroidales bacterium | reverse complement strand
CCGAGAAGACTGCAGGGATGCTGTCGACAGCAAAAATCACGTCGGAGAACTCGATGACCAGCAGCACCAGGAACAGGG
This sequence comes from Bacteroidales bacterium, assembly GCA_017530105.1. GTDB lineage: Bacteria > Bacteroidota > Bacteroidia > Bacteroidales > P3 > Colimorpha. The sequence goes on along the minus strand of JAFXMW010000145.1, from coordinate 23,437 downwards.
GTGTCATATAGGTGCGCCCATCGCGTTTGATGAAAAAGTCGTGGCCATGGGTATGACGGCTCACCGGCAGAAAACGGCTGGCCAGTTTCACCACCGGATGGTTGGCCGTGTCGATGCGTTTGTCGCCTTTGTCGCGGAACATCTTGATACCGCTATAGATGAGAATAACGCCAAAGACCGCCAACACCCACGAGAACTTGTGAATGACCGCACCAAGCAGGAAGATGAAAAGGAACCTCATCACAATGGCACCCAAAATACCCCAAAACAGGATACGGTGATAATACTGCTTGTCGATGCCAAAGCTGACGAAAATCATTATCATCACAAAGATGTTGTCGATGGAAAGGGTCTCCTCAAGGAAGTAGCCTGCCAGATACTGCTGGAAAATCTCCTTCCGGTAGATCGGGAGGGCATCGCCGAAATCCATCCCCGGCACAATCTTGTGCGCCAGCGACCCGCCTTTCACATACTCCAGCAAGTCGTCCATATTTGTGATGCCGTGGACCCACTCGGCCTTGAACAGCAGCAGCAGGCCGAACAGCATGGCCAACGCCACCCATATGCCAGTCCAAATGGCTGCTTCCTTAATCTTGATTACATGGTCTTTCTTGTGGAATAGACCCAAATCCATGGCCAGCATCAGGATGATAAAGACCATAAAGGCTCCGAAAAATAGAAATCTCGATGTCATGTTTTTTTATTATTGTATAGTCAATACTACATTATTTTCTTATTAAATCTATAAAAAAACCCACAGACGCGACATTCCGCACCTATGAGTCTCATTGCTTGCGAGCGGTGCCAAGCCTATATAAGCCAGGGATTTGTTGACACCGTTCACGGCCTCTGCCGCCAATTACTCCCTCATATAACAGGTTGCAAAATTACATATTTTTTTCAACATAGCGTTTTTTTTGTCCTCCATTCTCATTTTTCAACAAAAGAAACGTACCTTTGCATTTGCTATAATAATGAAATTCTCCTCGGTATTGTGTCTACGGCTACAACAGCACTTCTCCTTTCCGCCCGCAATGGTTTGCAACAGGATATATGAGCCATTTACAGCCCCGCTGCCACCTGCAGTCTATTATCCTTTAATTCCAATGCCTTCCCTTCTGCCTCAGGATGCAACTGAAGATAGCCATGTGCCACAAGTCCCATGGTATGACGCAAATTTATCTCGCTAACATACACCCTACCCTCTTCGCTGCGGATGCAATCCACCCCCAATGGACCGTCGTAGTAGGGAGCTATCTGCATGGACAGCCAATCCTCCAACCGTGTCTTCAAACTCTCCGTCACCCCCATACGTTGTGCTATCTCCTCATCTTTTAACAACAAATTGGAGCGATACACCCCCATCTCAGACTTAAACAGAGAATAGCCTACAAAGGTCATACTTCCGCCCTTTAACATATATTCGAAAGCAAAATCACCGGCCACCCTTCGGCGCGGCTCTGCTATCACACTGCCCTGCTCCCTTACCACTTTCTGCATCCAATGTATGTCATGTTCTCCCAGTGACCCTCTTACCCATCGCAAGCCTCTACCCGAACTCGACCAAGGAGCCTTCATCACCACCTCGCCATACTCCTTTACCATTTCCTCTACCTCGACAGGAATGGTAACCGCACGGCTTTGGGGCTGCAAGGATAACAAGGTACTACGGTGCTGCAACTTTCGCCACAATGCAAGCGTCTCGTCATTGGGCATCAACGACTCTGGAATCCCTACTTTCAACAACTGGGTTTTAAGAGCAATATTCCATCCCCAAGGCACTATTTGGAGTTCACCCTCCTCTCCTCTGGAAGCAAGAGCCTCCTTATATGCCGACCCCGCCTGGGCAGCAGCCACAGCCACACTCCCTGGATACAACACCTGCATCATGGAAGCACCCTCTTGGGCAAAACGCAATGCCGACACCGGAGGCACAAAATGCCGATTACCATTGGCCAGACAAAGGTCGTGTTCAGGATTAAAGATACAAAGCATAATAATAAAAAAGAAAGGGAAGACATTCGCCTTCCCAATCCATTATTAATCTAATAAATACTTGAAAGCCATCTTTTTTATTTATTGACTTGGAATTTGGTGCAACCGGTAGCAAAGAAATTGCTAATCTGGTTGGCGGCAGCAATACCGGCGTTGATGTTGGCTTCTTCGGTCTGGGCACCCATCTTTTTGGGTGTGGCAAAGTAGCGGCCTTCGAAAGCCTTGAACTCTGCGTCGGCATCGGGCATGATGTCGGTGATATATTTAAGGTCGGTGCGCTCGGCCATCAGTTTGAGCAATTCGGGTTCATTGATGACTTCCTTACGGGCGCTGTTGACCAAGATACCACCCTTGTGCATCTTGTTCACGAGAGCATAGTTAATGCTCTGCTTGGTCTCGGCGGTAGCGGGGATGTGGAGAGACACCACGTCGCAGGTCTCGAAAAGAGCTTCCTGGTTAGCAACAGCCTTGGCCATGCCGGACTCGTTAATCTGATCGGCGGTGAGGAAAGCGTCATAAGCATACACTTCCATGCCAAAGCCCTTAGCGATACGGGCCACATTGCGGCCTACGTTACCAAAAGCAAGGATACCCAGTTTCTTGCCCATGAGCTCGGAACCGCTCTTGCCATTGTAGAAATTACGCACGGCATAAACCAGCATACCCATCACCAACTCGGCAACGGCGTTGCTGTTCTGACCGGGGGTGTTCATGGCCACAATGCCACGGGCTGTACAAGCCTCAAGGTCGAGGTTGTCATATCCGGCACCGGCACGGACAACAATCTTCAACTGTTTGGCGTGGTCGATGACCTCTTTGGTAACCTTGTCGGAGCGGACGATAAGGGCGTCGGCATCCTCAACGGCTTTATAGAAGTCGTTTACGTCGGTATATTTCTCAAGAAGAGCCAGGGTGTGGCCATTCTTCTCAACAACTTCGCGGATGCCGTCAACGGCCACCTTTGCGAAGGGTTTCTCAGTTGCAACTAATACTTTCATTCTATTTTTGTTTACTGCGTTATTTGAGGAAATCCTAGGAAAAACCCAGGATTTCCATAATTGATTTTATTTATGAGCTTTCTCGAAGTCCTGCATGCACTGGACGAGAGCCTCGACGGCCTCGATGGGGCAAGCATTGTACAAGCTGGCGCGGAAGCCGCCGACACTGCGGTGACCCTTGATACCAACCATGCCGCGCTCCTTGGCGAAGGCCATGAAGTCGGCCTCGAGGTTCTCGCGACCCTCAGCCATAATCCAGCAGTGGTTCATGATGGAACGGTCTTCCTTCTCAACGGTGCCACGGAACATGGTGTTGCGGTCGATTTCCTCATAAAGCAGGGCACTCTTCTTGACGTTGATCTTGTTCATGTTCTCAACACCGCCGATGGTGTCCTTAACCCACTTCAGGGTCTCGTGCATGACGAAGATAGCGCTCACGGGAGGAGTGTTGAACATGGAGATGTTCTTGGCCTCTTCAGCGGCATGGGTGCGGAAGTCAACCATGGTGGGCAGGGGGTTCATGTACTGACGGTCGGTAATCTTGCCGAGGATGTCCTTGCGAACAATGTAGAAGGTAACACCTGCAGGGCCGACGTTCTTCTGGGCACCGCCATAGATGAGACCATACTTCTTCACGTCGACGGGACGGCTCATGATGTCGGAGCTCATGTCAGCGACAAGCATGACATTGTTAATCTCGCTGGGGTCAAAGTCCTTGCGGATCTCAGTACCATAGATGGTGTTGTTAGTGGTGATGTGGAAATAGTCGGCGTCAGCAGGAACGGTCCAACCCTTGGGGATATAGCTGTAGGTCTTGTCTTCGCTGGAGGCGACAATCACGGTCTCACCGAAGTTCTTAGCCTCTTTGGCGGCCTTCTTAGCCCACACACCGGTCTGCAGGTAGGCTGCCTTTTTGTTGAGAAGGTTGGCGGGAACATCCATGAAGCCAGTGCTGGCACCGCCACCGAGGAAGAGAACTTCATACTCTGCGGGGATGTTCAACAGGTCGCGCCAAAGCTGGCGGGTTTCCTCCATGGTGCGCTCCCAACCGGGGGTACGGTGGGAAATCTCGAGCAGACCGATACCAGTGTTGTCAAAGTCGCGAATGGCATTGATAGTGGACTCAATGGCCTCTTTTGGCAGGACACAAGGGCCTGCGTTGAAATTATAAGCTGTTTTCATTTGATTTGAATTTAAATGGGTTATATAAATTATTTATACTTTTTAAGATTTTTTTCCAACTGCAAAGTTACTCTTTTATTTTTAAATAATGATACTTTTAGACAAAAAAAGAAAAAAAAGTTCATCTTTCATGGTTCACCAACCTCCGCAACCGCATCCGACAGTACCCGAAACCCGATACAATAAAAACACCCGAAAACGCCGCAAACAAAAAATGCCGTTTTTTCCAACCGCAAAAACGTCTCAAAAAAAATATACTTTTTAACCGACTTATGTGAATAAATAAACATACTTTTGAGGATTAACGAGTTAAAGAAAAGCCCCGAAACAAGGGAACCATGATTATCAACAATTTGCACACAAAGTACTGTACATCAAAGCATTAATACACTTTTCAACCAATAGTAAACTACTGTACAGACAGTTGGTGGGATTATCAACAAAAAACGGCAAAAAAGACAAATTTCCGAAAAAAAACCTCTTCAATTGATTTTTTTTTCGTATATTTTAGGGGTTTTGAAATCTTAAAAAAGAATGTAATTAGGCTATTTTTCAGTTTTTTTGCAGAAGGGTGGCATTTAAACAGGGGGCAAAAGCCCCGCATTGCTTTATATTTTTTTTCTGAATTATGCAAATTTATTTTTTACCTTGATGGGTGATATTTTTGTTGCATTTTTGCATTGTGAACGTCGGACAGGCGACTCTTTCTAAGTGATACAGAAACAGAGCAAGGCAGAAAAGTCACCCCATCACCGCTCACCCAAAAATGGGGACAACCATCGGCAACACCCCATGCCGGCAATTTTGAATAGAAAAAGTAGACATTATGAACTATAATAGCGAAAACGACATGAAGAATGTGCAGAACGACTACCAAAGAGTATGGGACGATTGTCTTGAATTCATCAAAGACAACCTCACCGGCAAAGAGAACGAGAAAGTTTTCAGCACCTGGTTTGAACCCATAGTACCCGTCAAACTCGACGGCAGCACACTCATCATCCAGGTCCCGAGCCCCTTCTTCTACGAATGGCTCGAACAAAACTATGCCGAACTCCTCAAACGTGCCATCCAACTCACCCTTGGCAACCAGGCCTGCCTACAATACAGCATCGTCATGGACAAAAGCATAGCCGACCAACCACTCACCACTCAGGTGCCCTCAGGAGGCTACCAGTTGCCGCGCAACAAACCCCTAGACATACCCAGGAACATCAACGCCGATGACAGCCGCGTTTTCCCCAACCCCTTTGTCATACCCGGCATACAGAAAGTACGCGTCAACCCCCAGCTCAGTCCCTCCTACACCCTCCACAACTATGTTGAAGGCGAATGTAACCGCCTTGCCCGTGCCGCAGGCTATGCCGTGGCCGAAAAACCCGGCAAAACAGCCTTCAACCCCCTCATGCTCCACGGCGGTGTAGGCCTTGGCAAGACCCACCTCGCCAACGCCATCGGCCTCAAGACCAAAGAACTCCACCCCGACATGACCGTCCTCTACGTCACCTCCGAGCAATTCATGCAGCAATACATGGACGCCGGTCGCAACGGCACCACCTCCGACTTCGTCCACTTCTACGAAATGATGGACGTGCTCATTGTCGACGACATCCAATTCTGGAGCAACAAAGCAGGCCGCACCCAAGAAGCCTTCTTCCACATCTTCAACACCCTCCACCAAGCCGGAAAACAAATCATCATTACCAGCGACAAAGCACCCAGCGAGCTCCAGGGACTCGAAACACGCCTCACTTCACGCCTTAAATGGGGTCTCGCCGCCGAACTCCTCCCGCCCGACGTCGAGACACGCATGAGCATCCTCCGGCAGAAACTCGCCAGCGACGGGGTCGAAATGCCCGACGAAGTAATAGAATACATAGCCTACAACATCAACACCAACGTCCGCGAACTGGAAGGAGCCCTCATCTCACTCATGGCCCAATCGTCGCTCAACCACCGCGACATCACCATCGATCTGGCCCGACAAATGGTTGACAAATTCGTCAAAAGCACCAACCGCGAAGTCACCATCGACTACATCCAGAAAGTTGTTTGCGACTACTTCAACATCCCCATCGAGAGCATCCAGACCCGCACCCGCAAACGCGAGATAGTGCAAGCACGACAGCTCACCATGTACTTCGCCAAAAAACTCACCAAATCCTCACTCGCCATCATCGGCCTGCAATGCGGCAACAAAGACCACGCCACCGTACTCCACGCCTGCAAAACCGTCGCCAACCTCGCCGAAACCGACAAACAATTCCGCCTCTGGATAGAAGACCTCGACAAGAAGTTCAAAGAATAACACCCCCGCCAGCCATGAAAGTACCCTTCAAACCTGGCACCCTCATCTACCCCCTGCCCGCCGTCATGGTCTCCTGCGGCGACGAACCCGGCAACTACAACATCGTCACCGTAGCCTGGACAGGCACCCTCTGCAGCGACCCGCCCATGTGCTACATCTCCCTCCGCCCCGAACGCCACTCCTACCCCATCATCAAACGCACAGGCGAATTCGTCATCAACCTCACCACCGTCCAACTGGCCCACGCCACCGACTGGTGCGGCGTACGCAGCGGCAAAGACCACAACAAATTCAGCGAAATGCACCTCACCCCGCAACCCGCACAAGTGGTCCGCGCCCCACTCATAGCCGAAAGCCCCCTCAACATCGAATGTAAAGTCGTCGAAATCCGACCCCTCGGAAGCCACGACATGTTCATTGCCAACGTCGTGGCCGTCAACGCCGAAGAACGGCTCATCGACAAAGCAACCGGAGCCTTCCAGCTCAACCACGCCCAACCCCTCGCCTTCTCACACGGCAAATACTACTCCCTTGGCGAAAAACTCGGCGGCTTCGGTTTCAGCGTGAAAAAGAAAAAATAACAACCCCCACACCCATGAAAATCGTATGCGTAGAACCCCTCGGCATCAGCCCCGAACACTTCGAGCAGCTGAAAAGCCGTCTGGCCGCCAAAGGCCATCAGTTTGAATATTATCTCGACCGCAACGAAGCGCCCGACACCCTTGCTTCCCGCATAGCCGACGCCCACGTCGCCGTCATCTCCAACATCCCGCTGCCCGCCGCAGTCCTCAGCCGCTGCCCCAACCTCCAATACCTCTCCGTAGCCTTCACAGGACTCGACCACATCGACCTCGACTACTGCAAACAGCACAACATCACGGTGCAGAACGCCGCAGGCTACTCCACCACCGCAGTGAGCGAACTCGCCGTAGGCCTCATGCTCGACCTCCTGCGCCGCATCACCCCCCTCGACGCCGCCACACGCCAAGGCGGCAGCCGCGCCAACTTCCTGGGTCGCGAACTCCGTGGCAAAACCGTCGGCATAGTGGGCACCGGAGCCATCGGCACCGCCACCGCGCGCCTGCTCCATGCCTTTGGATGCAACCTGCTGGCCTACAACCGCAGCCAACACACGGAAATCACACAAATGAGCATCCCCTACGTCGACCTCGACACGCTCCTGCGTCAGAGCGACATCGTTACTCTCCACGTCCCGCTCAACAACGAAACCCGCCACCTCATCAGCCGCCAACGCCTTGCGCTCATGAAACCCACCGCCCTGCTCGTCAACACTGCGCGCGGCAACGTGGTCGACATCGAAGCACTTGCCGAGGCCCTATGCAACGGTGCCATAGCCGGTGCAGGCATCGACGTATACGAAACCGAACCTCCCCTACCCCTCTCCCACCCCCTCCTCAACGCACCCAACTGCATCTGCCTCCCACACATAGGCTATGCCTCGCGCGAAGCTTTCGACATCCGCGCCGACATCGTGTTCGACCACGTCTTCCAATTCCTCGGCTAAACGCCCTTCCTTCGCTCGTTCTCCCCCATTTCTCCCATATTTCTCCCATATTTCTCCCATCCTGGATGGGAGAAATATGGGAGAACTGAGGTATAAATAACGGAGAACGAACGAGGCCTCAATCAGCCAGAGTCCATTCTTCTTACTAATAAAATACTGAAAACCTGCTACCTGACAAGTGTCACCGTGCCGGCTACGGTGCGGGGTTCTCCGTCAAGGGTGGTGTAATGGCACAGATAGACGTAGGCCGACGGCGGGCTGGGCACGCCCCGGTAGGTGCCGTTCCAGCACTCGTCGATGTTGTTGGTGTGGAAAATGCAGTCACCCCAGCGGGTGAAGATTTTCAAGTCGTAGTCCCTTACATTCACCCCATAGCCCCGGAAGAAGTTGTTGGTGGCCTCGCCGGGGGTGAAGACATTGGGGAACCAAAGGCTCTGAATCTTTACCGGCACCGAAGCATAGGCGGTGTCGCTGCAGTCGGGGGTTGTGGCAACAAGCATCACCCGCACACTGTCCTCCTGTGCCGAAGACATATAATGGACAACACGTGTCGTGTCGCCCCAAGGAATGTCATTAAAGTACCATTGCCTTTGGTGAGGCTGCCCGGTGAGGTCGATGACACTTAGACTCATGTTGTCCTCTGTCAAAGACTCCGGGTCAAGCATCAAGCCCACTTCTACAGGATGAACCGGGGCAAGCAGCAAAGTGTCATAAAAAGGACAATAGAGGCCGTCGCAATGGTTGGCCAACAGGTAATAAAACGTGGTATCGGCTGGCTGCAAAAGTATTCCACCATCCAAATCATGGCCCGACACCCAGTCAAAAGACAATCCAGGGTCTGCGGGGTCTGAAGTGATACGATAGCACAGGGTATCGGGCAAAGAAAGCCAATGGCCGCCTGGCAGACGGCATATCAGTTCGGGTTCAAGTTCAAGGCTGAGCATCGGCAAAACACCGAAAGAAAGCATCACAATGCTGTCCGTTCCCGCCACAGAGGTAAGGTGCAATGTGTCACATCCCGCCGCATTGAACAAGACATTCCGCCACACCACAGGCAAGGCATCGGCACACACCACGGTATCCCACTCCTCATAGCTGCTAAGGTGTAGCAAAAAGGTGCTGTCGCAGCCATCGACAGTTTCAAACTGTGCAGTGTATACTCCCGGACTGCGATATTCCATGCCATGGAACAAATAGGTATCGCCCAGCCTGAAAGTGTCGGCCTCTTCTGTGGCATACGATGGTAGTACGTGAAAGTTCAGCACCACAATGCTGTCCACACCCAGTATGGAAGGGAAAATCAAATTTGCTATTCCTCCAGACAGAAACAATACATTCCGCCACATCATAGGAAGTGCATCAGAACACACTGTAGTATCCCACTCCTCATAGCTGCAAAGATGTAGTGTAAAGTTGCTGTCACATCCATTGATAGATTCATACTGAACAGTGTATACTCCTGGATAGAGATATTCCATGCCGTGGAACAGATAGGTGTCACCCTGTCTGAGAGTGTCGACAACATTGGTGGCAAACGATGGCAAAACGTGAAAGTTCAACACGACAATGCTGTCGGCTCCATAGTAAGAGGGGTAACGCAAAGTGTCGGTCTCTTCACCAATAAAGGTTACTCCATGCCACACATAAGGTAGAGAGGAGGAGCAGACGGTGGTATCGAGAACGGCGATGCAGCAGAGATGTAGCGTCACGATGCTATCGCATTCTCCCATGCTGGTGTAAAGCCTTATGTAGCTGCCGGGACGATAGTAGCGCACCCTGTCGTACAGGTAGTATCCGCCCACAGCAAAGGTGTCGGCCACCAAGATGGAGTACACCGGGTTGACTTTGAGGATGAGCGTGGTGTGTTGACAACCCTCCACATGGGTGTATTCACCTGCCTCGGTGAGGGGACGGCCAAAAAAAAGGTATTCCTGCCCAGAGCAGATGGAGTCGACGATGGTGTCGTGCTGCAGAGTTACGGTGAAAGTCCAGTTCACAGAATCAGTACAGTCGCCACCCGCCAACATGGCATAGAGCGTAACAATGTGGATGCCTTCGCCAAAACTGTGCACGGGGTTCACTTCGGTAGAGGTGTTCCCGTCCCCAAAGTCCCACAGATATTGTTCGCAGGGGAAGACGGTAAGTTGGGCATGGGTGCTGTCACGGGCAATAACACTGTGGTTGATAAAACGTATCAACGAGCCACACGAGTCGTATTGTTCGTGCGTGAACGCTGCCACAGGGTAGCGCGAGCCCATATAGGTCGACATGACAAATCCGCACTGGTAGCCTGATAATTGGTGGCTGACGCGGCAGCAGTAAACGCCTGTGTCGGAGACATGGAGCGAGTCGCTGGTGGAGAGCGTGACAGCAGTGTCGGCGGCATTGTACCAGCGATAGGAGAAGCCTTCCGGGGCATGGAAAGTGTTCTCGGTTATTTCGCCACACGAAGTGGAACGGAAATGCTTGTGTGCGCTTTCGAGTGTGAAATAGCCATAGCCGAAATGGCCGGTCTGGGCACAGTCGCGGGATGAGAGGGTGATACAAACTGTCTGCCCGTGCAACGACGAAAGGTCTATGCCCACAGCGTCCCAATCGCGCCAAAGCACATCGTCAATCCCCTGGTTCCAGCCCGACAAGTCGCCCGACACAAAGAAGCCGTGATAACAGTCGCTGATACTGTGTCCAGCGAGGTCAGTGATGTCAAATTCGAACTGAGGGTTATTCGCCGGAACATGGCTGGGATCCTCTTCCACCAAGGCATAGCGTAGGATGATAAGGTCATAGTTGTTGGTATCAATCTGGAGGGTATAGGTGATGGACTCTTGCTCAGCGTTGATTTGCCAGTTGCCTAACCTCACCGAGACACAGTGCCCCCGAGGTATGGTGTAGAGTTGATAGTCGGTGCGAGGGTCACGCTCCAACGGGTCGGAATGGACAGTGTGTCGGGAACAGGGCGACAGGAAACCCGAGTCAACAATGCCCGCATTGACCGAAGGATAGGATGTAGTTCCTGTGCGACAGGACACGGTTGAATTGTAAAGGTCGTGGAACAGGATTTGGTTATCGGCCGAGGGAGGACACGGAGGCTGGAATTGGACAAAGACCGAGGGGGTGGACTGGCTGTCTATACAAAGGGCACTGATATACGCATCATAGCTTTGTCCTGCCACGAGGCCTGTCAACGTCACGGAGGTGTCGGGGGTATTAAGGATGGCACCCGTGCCGGGGGTGAAACCTTCAAGGCCGTATTCCACAGCGTATGCGCTGTAGCGCGAGCAGCGGTTCCACAGCAACTGCACCGTACCTGGATTCTGCCAATGACTCGACACCCCTACAACAGCGGGGGAAAGACATATAGTATCAACAGGCACAAAACGGTAGCAACGGTTTTGCCCCGGCCAGCCTTCGTATGTGATACTGTCTTGAAACGCCGTCCACACACAATTACATAAAGAGGAATAATCTGGAGAAACGGCTATAAAGCGGTTGCGACCCATCTGTAATCCTACATATCCACTATAATAAGATGAGACGGTATTACCCTGATAAACCATATTTATCGAATTGTCTGCCTCAAACAGTTGGATTTGCCACCTACAACCGGTGTATGGAACTGTATACTGGAGTATAAAAATTCTGTTTCCCGTCGAGTCGGGCGGAGAACACCAGTTACCGAAACTCGTACATCTGCCGTTAAATCCGTACCCGCAAATACAGGCCACCTCCCTGTCATACGGAAACGGAGTATAGTTGCTCGACAACTGATTAATCATATTGCCGAAAAGCACATTGCCGTTATAATAGATGGAAATGTCGGAGTAAGTACGGTTATAGAAAGTAAAATCAAAAGGGAGGTGAACCACTTTAGGATAACTGTACCAAGGCTCGAATGTAGTTTCGGAGTCAATATCAATCCATACACTCGAATCCACCGACGTGGAGAATTGGTAGCCGTAAGCCACATCCGATTGTGCTTTTGCCCCTGAACAAAAAGCAAACAGCAGCACAACGGCAAAGATGTTTATGTATCGTACGATGGCTTTCATGTCAGACTATTATGTTATGTTTCCAAATGCATAACGTTCCAAGGCAAGTTTTATTGTGCCATTTCCAAAGTGCCGGCTCAACCGTCACCGCAGCAGGGTCACCGTGCCGCTGAGGACGCGGGGTTCGCCGTCGAGGGTGGTGTAACGGCACAGGTAGACGTAGGCCGACGCTGGGCTGGGCACGCCGCGGTAGGTGCCGTTCCAGCACTCGTCGATGTTGTTGGTGTGGAAAATGCAGTCGCCCCAGCGGGTGAAAATCTTCAAGTCATAGTCCCGTACATTCACCCCGTAGCCACGGAAGAGATTATTTGAAGCCTCGCCCGGCGTGAAGACATTGGGGAACCAAAGGCTCTGAATCTTCACCGGAACCGAGGCAAAGGCGGTGTCGCTGCAGTCGGGGGTTGTGACAACAAGCATCACCCGCACACTGTCCTCCGAGGGGGAGGCGCGGTAGACTATGAAGCTGTCCGTTGAAAGCACCGAGGTGCCGTTGATGAACCACATCCTTTCGTGGGGATTGGGGTAGAGGTCCACGGCGGTGAGTTCGAAATTGTCCTCGGTCAACTGCGGCGGCGTGACTCCCAGACGGGCTTCCACCCCCGCTACGGGAGCCAGCAGCATCACCCCGCGCCACGGGCAGGGGGTGCTGTCGCAATACTGCGCCATGAGGGTGTAGCGTGTGGTGTCGCGAGGGCAGAGCCGCAGAGGCAACTCCATCTCGCTCCCGCGCACCCACCCCGCGGGCAGCGAAGTGTCGCGAGGCTCGGAAGCCCACAAGTAGCACAAGCCGTAAGGCAGGACGAGGCTGTAGCCTCCGGGATAGCGGCAGAACGCCTCGGGCTGGAGCAGCAATTCGGGCTGGTCAACCACATGGAGGGTCAGCACCTCGATGCTGTCGGCACCGTGTTCTGCAGCATAGCGCACCGTGTCGGTCCCCTCGCCCGAAAAAGTCACCCCGTGCCACACGTATGGCAACGACGAGGCGCAGACCGTAGTGTCGCGGAAAGCGATGCAGCTGAGATGCAGCGTCACCGTGCTGTCGCACCCCCCCACGCTGGTGTAGAGCCTTGTGTAGATGCCGGGCTGACGGTAGCGCACCCCATCGTGCAGGTAATATTCACCCGTCGCGAAAGTGTCGGCCACCGAGGTGGAGAACACCGGGTTCACCTTGAGGAAAAGCGTGGAGTGCTGGCAGCCCGCCACATGGGTGTATACACCCGCCTCGGTGAGGCGACGACCAAAGAAGTCATATTCCTGCCCCGAGCAAATGGAGTCGACAATAGTGTCGTGCTGCAGCACCACCGAGAACATCTGGCTCACCGAGTCAACACAGTCGCCTCCCGCCAGCATGGCGTAGAGCGTCACAGTGTGGGAGCCTTCGGCAAAGCGGTGCACGGGGTTCTCGTCGGTCGAAGTGCCCCCGTCGCCGAAATCCCACAGGTATTCGTCGCACGGCAGGGTGGTGAGTTGGGTGCGGTCCTCATCCTGCGACACGACACTTTGGTTAGAAAAACGCCGCAGCGAGCCGCACGAGTCGAGCGGCTGCATGGCGAAAGCCGCCACAGGGTAGCGACCACCGGCGTAGGCCGAGAGGTCGAAGCCGCACACCTGACCGCCCAGACGGGTAGCTAAGCGGCACTTATACTCTCCTGGCACGGTGACATGCAGGGTCTCGGCCGTGGAAAGCGTGGTGTTGGGCGCGTCGGCCTTGTACCAGCGGTAGGTGAAACCCTTGGGGGCGTGGAAAACATTCTCCTCCCCGTCGCCGCAACTCTCGGCAACGATGCGTTTGCGAGCGGTCTCGAGGGTGAAATAAGCGTAGCCATGGAGATAATCGCTGTTGTACAAACCGGCATGATAGCCGTCGAAATGCGACAGAGTGACATGGATAGTCCGACCGTGCAACGGCGCGAGGTCCACACCCGCAGCATCCCAGCCCGACCAATAGTTAAGGTAGTTGATGTTGCTCGACCATTGGAAGAGGTCTTCGGTTATGAAATCATTGTAAAAACACCCTGGCAAAGGGTTGCCCGCCGAATCGGTAATATCCAACACGAAACGGGGTTTGCTGTCGGGCAGCCACTTAGTCAACGTCTGAGCCAAAGCATAGTGAAGGATTAGCAACTCATATTGGTTCGTATCCACCACAAGGGTATACGTAATAGACTCCTGCTGCGGCCCCACGCCACTGTAACCCAGGTAACGCCCCAGCTTCACCGACGAACAGAAACCATCTGGTATCGGGCGTGGCAGCGAATAGCCGTAATAGTTGTAGTTACGGCCATCCAGATAACTGTGGTGAACCGAGTCGTAATGCGTCGTGTGTCTCGAATAAACCGACCGCGGCCCATAGTCCACCCTATTGGGGGAGGAAAGGGCGGTGGAAGGGAAGCCGTACGAACCCGTGCAGCATTTCACACTGTCGGCATACAGGTTGGCGAAGTGCAGCCTGTTGCCCCGCGGCATGTGGCACGGAGTGCGGAACACCAGGCTTGACCAGCCCGTGTTGCCGTAAGGGCACAGCGCCGTCACACGCGCCTCGTAGTCCACCTCGGGCAGCAACCCCTCCAGCAACAGCGACGTGTCGGTAGTGGTGACCCTCGTGCCGGTCCCTTCGGCGAAGCCCTCGGGTCCATACTCCACCAAGAACTCATTGTGGTAAGGACACCGTTCCCATATCAGCCGCGTGCGGTCCGAAGTCAGACTCACGCCCCTCACCTTCAGCACCGGGTCGGGACACAGCGAGTCTTCCGGCACAAAACGGTAGTAGCGGAACTGCCCCGGCCACGCCGCGCGTTCTACACCGTCGTAAGTGGGCGACACCGTGTGGTTCTCCTGGTCGATGTACGCCACGCGGTTGGTGTCGAACATCATCCCCACCGCCGACGCCCCGTCAATCGGAAACTGCTGCTCGCCGTAGACTATCGTCACCGAGTGGTCGTCCTCCCTCAGCTGCACCTGCAGGGGGTCGGAAATGCAACCCTTCACCCTGCTCTGCTCCACCACCAGCACACGGTGTCCCACCGAATCGGGATTGATACACTTTATCTTCACCTGCGACTGCCCGTTGCCGGAACTTAGATTATGGAAACCGTAAACAGCCATAATCTGCTCCACCGTGTCGTACCATCTGCGAGGCTCCATGTCGGGGAACGAAGGATAAGGAGTGTAAGGATTCACATTGTTGAACACAATCGGCCCCCCGGTGACAAACTGCCTGTAGAAAAACCTGTCGTACACAAACACCGGGAACGGCAGATTGTGATAGCCAACGTCCGTCGAAGTCCTTCCCGACATGTCGCACCACAGCTGCGAGTTCAACCCCGTGGTAAACACATAGCCGTGCAGCCTGCTGGGTACCACCCGTTCCAGATGCACCACCTGCGACACATAGCCGCTGCTCGTGTCGCCGCAAATGCCATACACCCTCACCTCCACATCCGACTCGGGCGTCTGACCGTCAATCAGCATCGACGTGTCCGCCACCACCGCCGCAGTCCCCGTGCCCTCGGCAAATCCCGGAGCGCCATACTCCACCCTGAAACCCGAATAAAATGAACACCTGTTCCACAACATCCTCACACTCGTGCCATCCGGGGCAATCTCGCCGATATGCAACCCCGTTGGCGTGGCGCACAGCGTGGCGGCAGGCTCGAACCTATACCAACGGTAACGTCCCGGCCACACCGTGCGGTTCCTCCCCTCCGACGTTGGGCTCACCGTGTGACCCGAAGGGTTCACCACCACCACATGCCCCGTGTCCAGCATCAACCCGATGTCGGCGGTATAACTCCCCGGAGTGCCGGGACCATAGACCACCGTCAGCGAATTGTCCTCCTCGGCCACCCTGATTTGCCAATAGCGCGTATTCCCGCCCACATTCTCGTTTCTCATCTCCATCACCCACACCTGGCTCCCCGCCACACCCAGATTCAGGCAAGTCGACTGCATCATCAGCAGCCCCGACGCGTTCCTGTAGCCGAACAGACCGCTCGTTACAGGCTGGATGCGCCGCACACTGTCGGGGAAATAAACCTCGGGAGCCGACCGCATCTGGCAGCGGAACAGCATCGACCCGTCGGGATACACCACCACCTCGTCATAGTCCCTGTTCCAAATCGAAAACGTGAACGGCAACGGGATAGGCACCTCGCCGCTAATCTGCCACGGCGTGCTCACCGTCATGTCCACCCACAGCGACGAGTCCACACCCGTCGAAAAAACATAATCGTTCACCACTGTCTGCCCGCGGCAAACAGTTCCCAAAAGCAAAAGACACACAGTCAAAAGAACAAGGCGCCTCATTCTCAATTCTCAAAAGTTTTAAGCCAGCTGATTTCCTCCGCCCAACGGCCGGGGTCGGGAGTTTCGAGGATGATGGGCATGTCGTCGAAACGCGGGTCGTTCATAAACCGCCTGAAGAAATCCACGCCCAGCGCGCCAAGCCCCAGGCTCTCGTGGCGGTCCACATGGCTGCCCGCACCCTTCTTGCTGTCGTTAAGGTGTACGGCACGGAGATAGTTGAAGCCTATCACCCGCTCGAACTCCTCCATGGTGAACTGATAGCCCATCTCAGTGCTCAAGTCGTAGCCCGCCGCCAGCGTGTGGCAGGTGTCGATACACACTCCCACGCGGCTCTTGTCGTCGACGCCCTCGATGATGCGGCCGATATGCGCGAAACGCCAGCCCAGGTTTGTCCCCTGCCCCGCAGTGTTCTCTATCACAGCGGTTACTCCTTCGGTCTGGCTGAGGGCGAGATTGATTTCACGGGCTATCTGGTCGAGACACTCCTCCTCGCTGATGCGGTTGAGGTGGCTGCCCGGATGGAAATTCAGCATCGTCAGCCCCAGCTGCTGCGCCCGCCGCATCTCGTCGAGAAAGGCTGCACGGCTCTTCCCCAGCGTCTCCTCGTCCGGCGAGCCGAGATTAATCAAATAACTGTCGTGCGGCAGCACATAGCGCGGTTCGAACCCACGCTCAACAAGCAAAGCCTTGAAACCGTCGACCTCCGGCTGACCGAGAGGTTTGCTCACCCAGCTGCGCTGGTTGCGGGTGAAAAGGGCAAACGCCGTCGCGCCGATAGCCTCGGCATTCAGCACCGCGTTCCCCACGCCCCCGCTCGCACTGACGTGAGCTCCGATAAACTTAGTCATAAAGCAAAAATATATTTTTCAATCTTCAATTCTCAATTTTTCAAAATGCAAAAGTACGCAAAAAAATCCAATCAACAGCCCCAAAAAACAATTCAGCCCCGATTTTTTCCAATTCAGCCGCAAACACCCACCCCGAACCACCGGAAAGCAGTACCTTTGCAAAATCAAAAAACACAACAAACATGACAAAAAAAACACCTATAATCCTCCTGACCCTGCTGCTTGCCCTGCCCGTCCTGGGGCAGCAGAGGCTCACCCTCCCCGCCTGCCGCTACCTGGCCACCCAAAGCAACCCCGCCCTCCGCGCCGCCGAAGAACGCATAGCCGCCGCCGAAGCGCTGCAACGCATGGCCTTCTGCCAATTCCTTCCAAAAGTCGACGCCAACGGCACCTATGTCTGGAACCAGAAAAGCATCAAACCCCTCAGCGACCGCCAAGCCTACGACATCAACCACATAGGCACCACCGTCGAAAGCGACATAGCCAACAGCCTCAGCGACTTCCTTGCCAGCCTGGGCATCAACGACCCCCAGCTGGCCAACGCCATAGTCCAGAACCTCGGCGGCCTCCGGCTCGAAGAAAACCTCAACAACATGGGGCAGAAAGTAACCGAAGCCATGGACCTCGACCTCAGCAACATCGTTGCCGGTAGCGTCACTCTCAGCCAGCCCCTATACCTCGGCGGACGGCTCACCGCCCTCTACAAAACCGCACAATACAACCGCGACCTGCAGCAAGCCCTGGGCGACAAAATCTACGACCAGCTGCTCATCGCCGTCGATGCAGCCTACTGGCAATACATCTCCATCCTCCACAAACAGCAACTCGCCCGGCAATACTACACCCTCCTCGAAACCCTCAACAGCGATGTCGAAGCCATGCTCCAGGCCGATGTAGCCACCCGCGGCGACGTCACCAAAGTGCGCGTCAAACTCAACGAAGCCCGCATGAACATGACCAAAGCCGACTGCGGAGCCGAACTGGCGCGGCTGGCACTCTGCCAACTCTGCGGACTCAACCCCGACAGCAACTACACCATAGTCGAAGACAGCACCCAACGCCTCTACCTCCCCGTCGACGACATCCCCCTCGACACCGTCTGCCTGCGCCGTCCCGACATCCGGATGCTCCGCGACGCTGAAGGCATCGCCGACCAAGGTGTGCGCATCGCCCGTGCCGGACTGCTGCCCAACATCGCCGTCACAGGCTCCTACGTCGTAAGCAACCCCAACATGTTCAACGGGTTTCAGAAAGAATTCGGAGGCATGTTCACTGCCGGAGTGGCGGTAAACATTCCCCTCTGTCACCCGGGCGACATCCAAGCCATCAAAGCCGCCAAGCACAAACGCGCCGAAGCCGCCTACCAGATAGAGGAAGCCCGCAACCTGGTACTCCTCGAAGTCAACAAACTCAACCACCAGCTGAAAGTAGCCAACGTCAAGCTGCAGCAAGCCAAGAGCGACCTTGAGAACGCTGAAGAGAACCTGCGCCTTGCCGACGAGTCGTTCGATGCCGGAGTAATCAGCTCCACCGACCTCATGGCCGCCCAGACAGCCTGGATGAAAGCCAAGAGCGAACTGCTCGACGCCGAAATCGAACTGCGACTCGACCACCTCTACCTCATGCAAGCCATGGGAATGAAAAACGAAAACAACTAATCGACAACCGAGAAATATAATATCATGAACAAAGAACAGAAAAGTCTATGGCTGGGAGTCGGCACCGTTATTGCCATTGTGGTAATCGTTGCACTGATAGGCATTTTCGCCATCCAGCCCGAGCCCGAAATGATTACCGGCGAAGTGTGCGCCGACGAATACCGCGTGTCCAACAAAGTGCCCGGACGGCTGAGCATCCTCTACGTGGAGGAAGGCAAGCACGTGCGCCAAGGCGACACCCTGGCCTATATCAGCAGCCCCGAGGTGGATGCCAAGATGCAACAAGCCCGTGCCGCCCGTGCCGCCGCCGATGCCCAAAGCACCAAAGCCCAAAACGGCGCCCGCCAACAGCAGGTAGCCTCGGCCTACGAAATGTGGCAGAAGGCAGAAGTGGGTGTCGACATAGCAAAAAAATCCTACGACCGTGTGCAGACCCTCTACGACAAAAAGGTGGTCTCGGCACAGAAACGCGACGAAGCCGAAGCGCAATACCGCGCCGCCGTGGCCACGGCTAATGCCGCCAAGCTGCAATACGAAATGGCTCGCGAAGGGGCTCAAAGCGAAGACAAATCGGCTGCCGCCGCATTGGTTCGGCAAGCCGAAGGAGCCGTGTCGGAAGTGGCCTCCTACGTCCACGACCGCTACCTGCTTGCCCCCTGCGACGGTGAAGTGGCCGAAATCTATGCCAAACACAGCGACCTCATCGGCACCGGCTCTCCCGTCATGTCCATCCTCGACATGAGCAACACATGGATTTCCATCAGTGTGCGCGAAGACCTGCTGGGCGACCTCACCATTGGCAAAGAGGTAAAGATACAGATTCCCGCCTTGGGCGAACAGACCTATCAGGCCAAAGTCACCTACCTCAAAGCCATGGCCTCATACGCAGTGTGGCGCGCCACCAAAATCAACGGGCAGTACGACGTGAAGAGTTTCGACCTGAAACTGGTACCCACCGAACCCATCCCCAATGTCCGCCCGGGCATGACCGCCATTATTGTGAAAGACTAAGGCACGACAAAGGAGAATTCACCGTAAAACAAAGTTGAAAAACAAACCCAAACCCATGTCAGAGGAACCCAAAAGCATCTTCGCACAAGCTCTGAAACGCGAAATCAAGCGTCTGCTCTACCAAGGGCAGGCCCGCTATCTGCTGCTGACCTCTCTGGGCATTGTGTTCTGCTACGTTTTCTTCCTCACCCTCATGGCCGAAGGCCAGCCCGAACGGTTGCCTATAGCCATTGTGGACCGCGACGGCAGCTATCTGTCCCGTCGCTTGTGCCACGAAATCAACGCCATGCAGGGGGTGCAGGTGGTGGCAGTATACAACAGCCACGCTTCAGCCCGCAAGGCCATGCAACGTCAGGAGATTTACGCCTTTCTCGAAATCCCCAAGGGCACCTACAACGATGTCCTCTCCTTCACCCGACCCCATCTGGCCCTCTATAGCAACAACGCCTACCTGCTGAGCGGAGCCCTCAGCTACCGCTCGCTTGCCACCATCAGCAAACTGGCTTCGGGAGCCGTGCAACGCGAGGTGCTTCGCAAAAAGGGCTACGACGAGAACAGGATAATGGGGCTAATCCAACCCATAGAACTCGACACCCACCTCATCAGCAACCCCACGGCCAACTACCAGCCCTACGTCCTCACCACCATGCTGCCGGGAATGTTAGGGCTTTCGGTGCTGCTGCTAACCGTCTACATGATTGGCAAAGAACGCAAAGACGGCACTCTTAGGCAATGGCTCGGCCACAACGCCCTGCCAGCCCTTTTGGGCAAACTTGCCCCTTACACCCTGTGGTTCGCCACCCTTGGCGTACTGGGCAACATTGTCCTCTTCGGCCGCAGCGAGGAGGTGGCTTTTCTGTGCGGTTTCGAACTGCACGGCAGTTTCGTGCTGGTGGCTCTCTTCACACTGCTGCTTGTAACCGCCATGCAGGCCACGGGGGTATTCCTGGCAGGCATCATCCCCGACGCTCACCTCTCCACCTGTTTCGCCGCCATCTACGGCACCCTGGCTTTCACCATGTCGGGCTTCTCCTATCCGGTGGACAATATGCCGGGGGCTTTGCAGGCGCTCGCCCAGATTTTCCCCCTGAGGCACTACTACATGGCTGTCTCGCGCATCACGCTCTTTGGTTGCGGACTGAGCATGTGCTGGGTGCAGGTGTGCGCGCTGCTGCTCTTCCTGCTCACCGGTCTTGTCGGGACATGGCGACTGACCGATTCGAAAACAACTTATCAACAACAATGAACCAACTTCCATATACATTTGTTTCGCGCTTGTTTTACTCTTTTTCTTCACTTGTTTTACACTTTAAAAGTGTAAAACAAGTGTAATACAAGAGGTGTCGAAGCGATGATACAAAAAACAATAACATATAAAGAGATGAATCTGTTAAAGGATATTTGGGATATTTTCGTCATCGAGGTACGCAGGGTGCTCCACGACAAGGGTGTGATTCTCATATTCTTCATTGCCACCCTTATCTATCCTCTCATTTTCGGTGCCATCTACAAGAACGAGCTGGTGCGCGACCTGAAGGTGGCCGTGGTGGACGAGTCGCGAGGCGAGGCGTCGCGCCGTTTTATCCACAAGCTCGACGCCACTCCGGAAATGAGGGTGGACTATCACTGCTGCAACATGGCCGAGGCCAAGCACCTGATGCAGCAAAGGCGCATCCACGGCATCGTACTCTTTCCGCGCGACTACGACTCCCGTCTCGCCCAGAAGGAGACCGCCCGGGTGTGTCTGTTTTGCGACATGAGCAGTTTCCTCTACTATCGCAGCGTGCTGTCGGCCACCAGCGCCGTGCTTCTCGACGAGATGCAGGAAATACAGGTGGAACGTTACGGACTGGCGGGCATCACGGGCGAGAGCGCCGACGAGCTGATTCAGCCCATTCCTTTCGACGACGTGAAACTGTACTCGCCCGCAGGCGGTTTTTCCAGTTTCCTGATACCGGCCTTGCTGGTGCTGGTGGTCCATCAAACGCTTTTTCTGGGCATCGGAATCCTTTTCGGGACCACACGCGAAGACCGCCGCACGCTGCGAGTCATCCCACCCCACCTGCGCCGCGAAGGGCGCACCCGTGTGGTGGCAGGACGCGCCTTGGCCTATCTGGCTTTGTATCTGCCTGTGGTGGCTGTGGACTTGGTGCTGATGCCGCGTCTGTTCGGGTTACCTCATATCGGGCGGCTGGGCGATTTGTGCCTGTTCCTGCTGCCGTTCATGCTGGCCACGGTGTTTTTCTGCATGACGGTGTGCAGCTTTGTGCGTGAGAGGGACACGGGCATTGTCACCTGCATTTTCTTCAGCGTGGTGTTGCTGTTCCTTTCGGGAGCCATCTGGCCGCAATGCAATATGCCGGCTTTCTGGCGGCTGTTCTCCTATCTCTTCCCTTCCACCCACGGCATCCAGGGCTTTATCCGCATAGGCACCATGGGGGCGACGCTGGACCAGGTGGGGTTCGAGTATGGGATGCTGTGGCTGCAGGCGGTGCTTTATTTCGTCACCTGCTGCCTGTGCCTACGGGCGGGAAAGTGGTTCAGAATCGGGGCGGCATGAGAAGAAGTTTTGAGTGTCGGCAATTTTCCCCCTTGGGTTTCGTTATTTCGATGATTGTTTTTTTGACCAATAATAATTATGTCTGCTGCACAACATTTGCCCCGTTTTGCGCCTTTGCGCATGGTACACCCGTTCAGACGGGGGAACGCTTTGCTTTTCTCGCTTGCCACGGGGGTGATCCTGACGGCGATAGTGTTGATTGACGATTTGCGTTTTTCGCCTGTGGCGCCTCTGTCGTCGTGGCACATGGTGTTTACGCTGTGCCACCTGTTGCTGCTGTGCTGCCTGCTGTTTCTATACAATTTCAGGCTGTTCGACGGGCTGACAGGGGCGGCGGCGGGGAGCGGCCAGCCCACAAGGACTTTCACGCTGGCTGTGGCTGGGTCGCTGGCGGCTACCGCGGCGTTCAGCCTGCTGTCGTCGTGGGCAGCGGGGCTGCTGAAGCCTGCTCTGGGAGTGGATGTGAGGGTGGACTTGGGTCTGTCGCGCGACGGTTTCGTGGCCTTGACGGTGGTGCTGGTGACGGTGCTCCTGTATAATCTCACACGCCACCAACAGCGGCTGCTGGAGGAGGAGCGGACACGCTCGGAAAGTGTGCAGACACGCTACGAGGCTTTGGAAAAACAGATTGACCCGCATTTTCTGTTCAATTCGCTGAACACACTGGACGGGCTGATAGGGTACGATGACGGGAAGGCGCATGACTATCTTCAACGGCTCGCGGGGTCGTACCGCTACATCATGCAGCAGCGGCGCCTGGTGACGCTGGAGGAGGAGTTGGCGTTTACGGATAATTTCATCGCAATGATGCAAATCAGATATGGCGACAGTTTCGGGGTGGTGAGGCACGTGGACCCGAAGTGCCTGGGGGCGCAGGTGGTGCCTATCAGCGTACAACTGCTGGTGGAGAATGCGCTGCAGCACAATGTGGCAAGCCGGAACCATCCGCTGCGGGTGACTATCGAGGCGGGTTACGGCACAGGACAGGACAAGGCTCT
>JAFXMW010000144.1 GCA_017530105.1 Bacteroidales bacterium | reverse complement strand
TGCCTTTCTCGTCAGGGAAATCATAGTATTAGTAGCCACTCGATAAATCCAAGTGCGTTCCGAACTGCGTCTGTCGAAACTCGCAAACCCGCGCCATAGGTCACAGAGCACTTCATGGAAAGCATCTTCTGTGGTCCATGCCGCACTTAATCTGAAGCTCTTACAGATACTCCAAATCATATCGCGGTGGCGATGTATGAGTTCCTTGAATGTCCTTTCGTCGACTTCCATATAGTAACTTTGTATTATTTATTACGCCCCATTAGACGCAATGAAAATTCAAATCACAACATGGGGGGAGTTTTTTTATCGGACACCATTATAAAAAAAAACGCCAGTCTCCATCCAGAAGACTGGCATCGCCTTATTATTTTCAGTTCACAAGCTCCGCAGCTATCAGCTCTGCCTGTTTCAAAACTGTCTCTGTAGCCAACTGCTCCATGTCTGGCGGATAGCCATATCTCCTCAGCAAGCGTTTGACAGCCACCTTCATCTTGGCACGTACATTTTCCTTAATAGTCCAGTCGATAGTGCTGTTTTTGCGTATGGTCTCAGTAAGTACCACAGCCAATTCTCGCAGTTTGTCCTTCCCCATTAGTTCGAGGGCACTCTTGTTGTTGGCAACGGCTGAGTAAAATGCATACTCGTATGGCTCCAAGCCCATGTCTTGAGCTGCATTGTCACTTGCCACAATCTGTTTGCTCAGTTTGATTAGTTCATCTATCACCTCGGCAGCAGAAACAATCTTGTTGTGGTAACGTGTGATGGAGCCGTCGAGCATCTCCATCAGTGTGCGGCCTTCAACAAGGTTGTATTTCGAGCGTGCCTTGATTTCGTCAGCCAACAGTTTGCGCAGCACCTCTAAAGCGATATTCTTGTGTTCCATGCCCTTCAACTCCATCAAGAACTCTTCCGAGAGGATGGAAATATCAGGCTTCTTGATGCCTGCGGCATCAAAAAGGTCTATCACCTTTTCAGACACCAACGCGTGGTCTATTACTTGCCTTATAGTGGTCTCAATCTCTTCGTTGGTATGACCATCTGGTTTGGTGTCGAACTTGCACAGACGGGCTTTCACTGCTTGGAAGAATGCCACCTCGTCTTTCACGTTCATTGCCGTCTCGTGCGGAATGGCCAGAGCGAATGCCTTGCCTAACGCAGTCACCTCGTTGACAAAACGCTTCTTGCCGTCCTCTAATCCGAGAATGAAATCTTCGGTTTTGAGAATCCACGACAGTTTGCCAGAGGTGTCGGCGGAGAAGTACTGCTGCCAGTCCAACCCGTGCAGCATCTGCTCCACCACCTCCAGTTTTTCCTTCATGAGGTCCACTGCTTGCGACTGCTGCTGTGTGGGGTCGCCTTTACCTCCCGCATCGGAGTAGAACGACAAGGCTTTCTTCAGGTCGGCAGCAATGCCGAGGTAGTCCACCACTAAGCCGCCGGGCTTGTCTTTATAGACGCGGTTCACACGGGCGATGGCCTGCATCAGGTTGTGCCCCTGCATAGGTTTGTCGATATAGAGGGTGTGCAGGCATGGTACATCAAAGCCTGTCAGCCACATGTCGCGCACTATCACCATCTTCAGCTCGTCATCGGGGTCTTTCATTCTCTCTGCGAGGGTATGGCGGTCGGCTTTGGTGGTGTGGTGCTTGGCGATGGATGGGCCGTCGGAGGCTGAGGTGGTCATCACCACTTTTATCACGCCCTTTTGCAGGTCGTCACTATGCCATTCAGGTCTCAGTTTGATGATTTCATTATAGAGTTCTACTGCAATTCTGCGGCTCATGGCTACAATCATCGCCTTGCCCTCGAATACCTGTTGGCGCGCCTCAAAGTGCTCCACAATATCGCGGGCGATGTTCTTCACACGGCTGGGACTGCCAATCAATGCTTCCAGTTGTGTCCATTTGGCTTTGGCTTTCTGCACATCGTCCATCCCTTTCACGTCAAGTTCCTTGTCCAATTCCTCCACCAGTTTGCGCCCTTCAGCACTCAATTCTATCTTGGCCAGGCGGCTCTCGTAGAAGATGCGCACCGTGGCACCGTCTTCCACCGCCTGGGCGATGTCGTACACGTCAATATAGTTGCCGAAGACAGCGGGTGTGTTCTTGTCGGTCAACTCTATGGGTGTGCCTGTGAAGCCGATATAAGTGGCATTGGGCAGTGCATCACGCAAGTATTTGGCAAAGCCGTATTTGATTTCGGAGCCTATCACCTCATCCGCCTCGTTCCTCACCTCCACAGCCTTGGCTTTAAAGCCGTATTGTGTGCGGTGTGCCTCGTCAGCAATTACAACTACATTAGTGCGATCGGTCAGCAGGTCATAGACATTGCCCTCCTCGGGCTGGAATTTCTGTATGGTGGTAAAGACTACGCCTCCCGACTGCACTTGCAACAGACTTTTCAAATGCTCGCGGCTCTCAGCCTGTATGGGTGTCTGTCTTAATAGTTGTTTCGACGATACAAAGGTCTCAAACAGTTGGTCGTCTAAGTCATTCCTGTCGGTGATGACAACGACCGTAGGATTGTTCAGCCGTTGCACTATCTTGCCCGCGTAGAACACCATCGACAGCGACTTGCCGCTGCCCTGCGTATGCCACACCACTCCGGCACGGTGGTCGCCCTCAGTCTGTTCTTTAACGCTCTTAAAGCCAAAGTTAATAGGTGACTCAGCAGAGAAGGGTACCTTGCTGTTGATTCCTGTGGCTCTAAGTGTGGACTCTACCGCCTTGTTGACGGCATAGTATTGGTGGTAAGCCGCCAGCTTCTTCACCGTCGTGATGGTGATTTGGCCTGTTTCCTTGTCCTCGTGTTTGTCTTTCTCGAATACCGTGAACGAGCGTACCAAGTCGAGCAGGGTCTCGGGGTTGAGCATACCGTGCACCAACACCTCTAGCTCGCCTACAAGATGTGATGCTATGGTCTCACCGTCTTCACTCTTCCAAGCGGTGAAACGGCTCATGCCCGATGACAAAGTGCCTGCCTTGGCCTCCAAGCCATCGCTGATGACAATGACTTCGTTGTATCTGAACAGCGAGGGTATCTGCTCTTTGTAAGTGCATATTTGGTCGTATGCCTTAGTGACGGTGGCTTCCTCGTCGGCGGCATTCTTCAGTTCTATCACCACCAGCGGCAGTCCGTTGACAAACAGCACCACGTCGGGTCGCAGGTTATGACCGTCTTCTATCACAGTGAACTGGTTGACCAC
>JAFXMW010000143.1 GCA_017530105.1 Bacteroidales bacterium | reverse complement strand
TTTTCAGCCTCTTCATCGGGAATCTGGATGTCAAATTCCTTCTCAAGTTCCATAATCAATTCAACAGTGTCCAAAGAGTCAGCGCCGAGATCATTTGTGAAGCTGGCTTCCAGCGTAACATCTTTTTCATCAACACCGAGCTTATCAACAATGATAGCTTTTACTTTCGTTGCAATTTCAGACATTTTATTTAAATTTTTGAGTTTAACAGGGTGCAAAGAAACGAAAAAAAATCCATATAATCACAATTTTTAACTTTTTTTCTTCACTGCCAGTTGCTCAATGTTCAGTGGTATAGCATTTTAAATAATGTTAAATTTTGCTTATCCCACACTGGATAATCACTGCAAACCCCCTTTTTTCATCCTTTTTATTGCCGAAATTTGTTAATAATTTATCCGTAAAAGCATCTTGATATGTTAAATTTTATGGAAGGACAACAATTTGAGACTTTTAGCGTTATTGGCAAAAATACTCTTACTATGATAAAATTAGCAATCCTTGCATCCGGAAATGGCACTAACGCCCAGCGCATCAGTGAATATTTTGCTGACAACAACCAAATTACAGTCGATTGTATCATCTACAACAAACGCGACGCCTACGTTGCCGAGCGAGCCAAAAAACTTGGTGTTCCTGCTTTCTACTTCGGCTGGGCCGATTTCTACAACAATGGGAATGTCCTTAATTTCCTCCAGCAGAGACATATCGATTGGGTTATCCTTGCCGGATTCCTATGGCTTGTCCCCGAAAACATGCTCGACGCCTTCCCCAACAGAATCATCAACATCCATCCCGCACTCCTTCCCAACTATGGCGGCAAAGGCATGTACGGCCATCATGTCCACGAAGCAGTTATCGCCAACAAAGAGAAAGAAAGCGGCATAACCATCCACATTGTCGACAAACACTACGACCGTGGTACAACCCTCTTCCAAGCCAAATGCAGCCTAACCGACGCCGACACCCCCGATACCCTTGCCGATAAAATCCATCTCCTTGAACAGGAATATTTCCCTGTAGTGATAGAAAAAGCAATACTGAAATGAAAATAGCTGTCAACACACGCCTCCTACTCTCAGGGAAAATGGACGGCATCGGCTGGTTCGCAAACGAAACCCTCCAGCGCATTGTCCGTTCCCACCCCGAACACGACTTCTACTTCCTCTTCGACCGCAAATACGACCCATCCTTCCTTTTTGCCCCAAACGTCCATCCGCTCGTCCTCTGTCCTCAGGCCCGTCACCCAGTCCTTTGGTATCTCTTCTTCCAATTCAGTGTCAAACGTGCCCTCAAACGCCACCGCATAGACCTTTTTCTCTCCCCCGACGGATACATTCCACTCGATACAAAAATCCCCACACTCTCCGTTATCCACGACATTAACTTCGAGCACTCCAACGACTACCTCAAACCCTCCCACCAACGCTACATGACCTATTTCTTCCCCCAATTTGCCCGATACAGCACACGCATTGCTACTGTGTCCGAATTCTCAAAGCACGACATTTCAACCACCTACAACATAAACCCCGACAAAATAGATGTCGTCTACGACGGTGCACACCCCGGCTATCAACCATTGGACCAAACCCTTCGGCAGCGCACCCGCGACCAATACACCCAAGGCTGCCCCTACTTCATATTCGTCAGTACAATTATCAAAAGAAAAAACCTGGCCACCCTCCTCACCGCCTTCGATCAATACAAAACCGAGCACCCGGGACAAACCAAACTAGTGGTAGTCGGACACAGAGTCTGGTGGCAGGACGAACTCAAGAAAGCCTACGACAACATGCGTCACAAAGACGACACAGTCTTCATAGGCAGAGCCGAACCCGAGGTACTTACAAAACTCATGGGTTCTGCCATCGCACTTGTATACCCATCTCTATTCGAGGGTTTTGGCATCCCCATCGTCGAAGCCTTCCAAGCCGAAATACCCGTTATCACCTCAAATACCACCTCAATGCCCGAAGTGGCAGGAGATGCCGCAATTCTTGTCGAACCCACCGACGCCAACCAACTCGCCCAAGCCCTCCACTCCCTCGACACCAATCCACAACTCCGGGAACAATTGGTGGAACGCGGACGAAAACGCAGAACACTCTTCAGCTGGGAAATCACAGCCGACAAGCTATGGCAAAGTATGATGAAAACTTACCAATCAGCCACAAACCCATCCGACAAATGAAACACTTCGGGACACTCATTCCACTCCTCCTTACCCTACTCAGTGTCAACGCACAGACCGACTCCCTGCCCGACACTTCAACTCATACCAACTTGGTTTACAACGGCTCATTCGAAGAATACCGCTCCTGTCCCAAACGAATCGATGCCGTCGGAGTCCTGTCCATAGTCGACTGCTGGTACCAACCCACAAAGGGCAGTGCCGACTACTACAACGTCTGCGGCAGCAAAGAATGTGGCGTCCCCGTCAACAAACTCGGCAAACAACACCCTCGCGACGGCCAGGGCTACTGTGGCATCTACTGCAGCCGCAACGACTACCGCGAATACCTCCAAACCCGTCTCCGCCGTAAACTCAGGGCTGGCGACAGCATCCGACTCACCTTCTACGTCAGCCTCTCCGAGGAATCCACAGGCGCCGTCTCCACCCTCGCAGGCCTTTTCACCAACGAAAGAATCAGCGACACCGTCCGCAGCCTGTTCCTCTATAAAGAACACGAACAACTGGCCGAAGGAATATCCCAAACCGTGACGCGCCCCTACGAACCTCAAATAATGAACCCCGCCAACCGCCATCTCGACAACACAAAAGAATGGCAATGTGTCACCGGCACCTTTGTGGCCAAAGGAGGCGAACAATACATCACCCTCGGCAATTTCAACACATCCGAACGTTCCGGCTATACCGACCCCGACTCTCTTACCCAACTCCTTCCGGGAGCCTACTACTACATCGACGATGTCCGCGTGGAATGTCTCAACTGTCCTCCTCCCGAAGCCGACGACCTCAATGTCGACTCCGCCTACCTCACCAGCGAACAACCCACCTTCAGCGTCGGTGGAACCTTTGTCCTAAAAGAAATCTTTTTCGAGTTTGACAAAAGCACCCTCCTCCAGCAATCATTCTTTGAGTTGATGAAACTACTGGCCCTCCTCGACATGTACCCGCAAATGACAATCGAAATAGGCGGCCACACCGACGGCAAAGGCTCCGAGGCCTACAACCAGCGCCTCTCCGAAAACCGTGCCAAAGCCGTGGTAGATTACCTCGTCTCCAAAGGAGTGGATGCCAAGCGACTTAAATATAAGGGATATGGCAAAACCATGCCTGTCGACTCCAACGACACTGAAGAAGGCCGTGCAAAAAACCGCAGGGTGGAATTCAAAATACTCTCCATGTAATCCACTCTGCCCGCTACAACAGCCTCTGCAGGGTCACCATTTCCTGGCACAACACCTGAAAAACACCCCTCATCCTTCGCCAGTGATGAGGCCAATCTGCTCGTAACAAACACTAATCTGCCATAAACCCTAATGACCGATTTGGGTTGAAGGTTCGCTCGTTCTTCCACATTACACCGCCATTTCTCCCATATTTCTCCCATCCTGGATGGGAGAAATATGGGAGAAATATGGGAGAACTGACGTTGAACGAGCGAACTTGTAGCGATAAATTGCCCGTGAGTATTCAATTTGATGGATATACCGTGCAAAACAATGAGCGCAGGTGCGTCGTTATGGTATAAAAATAAAGGTTGTCCGAGGGGGACAACCTTTAGTGATATTAATAGGTTGAAACTATTCAATCACACGGTAGAAGGAAACGCGGCGGTTGAGCCAGTAGTGGATGTCGCCGAAGGCAACGGTCTTGCCTTTCCAGTCAACTTTGAGACGGTCGGGATCAATACCATACTTGTTAACCATGAGACGTTTAACCTCTTCAGCACGCTTCTGGGAGAGCTTCATGTTGTAAGCATCGGAAGCAGTGTAGTCGCAGAAACCGACAATGGTGAGTTTCAGGTCGGGGTTGTCTTTCATAACGCGGGAGACAGCCTTTACCTTGATCATCTCGTAAGAGGAGACGTGCCAATCGTCGTTAGCATAGAGGACGGAGAAGGGGATTGCGTAGTAGTTGAGCTGATCGGCTTTGAGTTTGTCGAGGATGTTGTTCAAACTGTCGGAAACCTGCTGAGCACGGACCAATTCTTCTTTGTTAACGTTGTTGGCTTGAGCGTTGAGTTTCTCAATCTGATCTTTAAGTTTCTTCTCGTTGTCTTTGGCTTGGGCAAGTTCGTCTTTTACAGCTTCATTCTCAGCGGTGAGGGCATCGAAGTTGGCCTTGGTAAGGAGGGCGCGCTGGGCGATGAGCTCCTTGTCGGCAGCGGTGATGCCAAGGTGGTAGAGATAGCCAATGGTGGCCAGGAAGTCGGTGTGGTGGAAACCAACGCCTTTTTTCCAGAAAGCGGGGGCGTCACCGAGGATATCGGCTTCGAGTTCGAAATAGAGGGTGCTTCTGTCGCAAACGCGATAGCTGGCACCGAGACCGGCGTCAAACTGGATACCCCAGTTGTAAGCAGCGCGGGCTTGGTTGACACTCCAGGCCAGTCCACCACCAGCGAAAACGTAGATGGAGAAACGACGGCTGGGATCCCAGTTGTGGAAAGAGTTGTTAAGTGAAAGCACATAATCGGCGGTGATGGCAGCATGTCTGTCCATGGTAATAGTGGGGTCGGTTATGCCCAGCCACTGAGAACGCCAAGGATTTACCTGTCTGTTGGCATCGTAACCTTTGTTGGAGTTGAGTATGCTGGTCCAGTTGGCACGGATACGGAAGAATGTACCGCGGTCAACTTCTTTCTGGAAAGTGATGCCAGGACCGAAATTCAATCCGCCACCCCACCACATGGGGTCTTTTACACCGTAGAATCCTTTCACATCAGGCTCGTACATCAAAGAGATGTTCGGGCCGATGCTCCAATTGCTCCAGAAACCGTACTGAGGATACTCGGGAACCTCTTCCTGGGCATAGGTGCTACCTGCTATTGCAAGCATACAGAGCAGCACTGCGAGTTTTGATACTTTTTTCAACATAATGATATACTTTTAGTTACTATTTTTGATTGCGTATATTTCAAATTGCAAAGATACACATTTTTTTTAACACAATATATTTTTTTTAAATTGTTTGAGTATTTTATTGCCTGCAGAGATGAATTGTAGACTTGGGATGAATGTTTTTTTGTTGCCATGTTGTTTTTTTTTTGTATATTTGCAAAAATTTTCGTGCTATGAGAACAATTAATTTATTTACAGAACATTTGTCCCGTTTTATGGGAGCTGATGACTTGAAGGCCATCCATAGTGAGGTATTGTCCGCAAAGAAAACTCTGCTTGAGGGCAGTGGAAAGGGTAATGATTTTCTGGGATGGATAAACCTTCCTGTTGATTTGTCGGCCGACATTGTGAAAGGTATCAAGGAGGATGTTGAGCGGTTGACATCCAAATCAAAGGTCTTTGTTGTGATTGGTATCGGGGGAAGTTATCTCGGTGCCAGAGCTGTAATAGAGTCGTTGCAGTCGGAGTTCGCGGCAATGGAGCCTGACAGGAAGTCGCCGTTGATACTGTATGCCGGACATACGTTGAGCGAGGACTATTATTACCAGCTGATGCAGGTGCTGGACAGGGAGGATTATTCGGTAGCGGTGATTTCGAAGTCCGGTACCACAACCGAGCCTGCAGTAGCTTTCCGTATCATTAAATCCCATATTGAGAATAAATATGGTAAGGAGGAGGCTGCAAAAAGGATTATTGCCATTACCGATGCCCGTAAGGGTGCTTTGCATGAGATTGCCGTCCAGGAGGGATACAGGATGTATGTGATTCCGGATAATGTGGGCGGAAGATTCTCTGTGCTGACTCCTGTGGGTTTGTTGCCTATTGCCATGTCGGGATATGATATTGATAAGTTGTTGCAGGGTGCAAAAGACATGCGCGAGATGTGTATAAATAATGAAGAGCTGGACGATAATCCCGCGTTATTGTATGCTGCTGTGCGAAATGTTTTGTATAGGAAGGGGCGTAAGGTTGAGATATTAGAGAATTTTGTTCCCCAGTTGAAGTATATCAGTGAGTGGTGGAAACAGCTTTATGGTGAGAGTGAAGGAAAAGACGGAAAGGGTATTTTGCCACATAGTTTGAGTTTTACCACCGACTTACATTCGATGGGTCAGTATGTGCAGGAGGGTGAACGTTTGATGTTTGAGACGGTGCTGAGTGTTGCAGGTCCGCGTCACCATGTTGAAATCCCTGCTGATGAACAAAATCTGGATGGTATCAATTATTTGCTTGGCAAGACGTTGACTGAAATCAATCGAAATGCTGAACTTGGAACTATCTTAGCACATGTTGACGGCAATGTGCCGGTATTGCGGATAGAGATTCCAGGAATCGATGAGTATGTGCTGGGTCAGTTGATTTATTTCTTCGAGTTTGCCTGCGGTGTCAGTGGATATACTTTAAAGGTCAATCCGTTTGATCAGCCGGGTGTAGAGGCATACAAGAAAAATATGTTCCGACTTTTAGGAAAACCGGGTTACGCTGAGAAGTAGTTGTTCTACAACAGCATTGAACATGAAAGCCAGTCGGCATCGGAGAAGATGTCGACTGGTGTTTTTTTGTGTGTGTATTAAAAAGGCAGGTCGCCGAGGGGTTCTGTGTCGTTGTTGAGGATTGCCGTCAGCGGGTCGGGTTCATGTTGTACAGAATCGTCGGGACGGTTTCTATTGCCGAGAACAGTGAAGTTGTCGGCAACAACCTCGGTGATGTATCGTTTGTTTCCGTCCTTGTCTTCCCAGGATCGGGTTTGCAATTTGCCTTCGACGTATATCTGGGTTCCTTTTCGCAGTATTTTCTCTGCTATTTCAGCCAGGGTACGCCAGCAGACTACATTGTGCCATTCTGTTTGTTCAATGCGTTCGCCTTCGCGATTTCTGCGGAATTCTGTTGTGGCCAGTGGAAAGGATGCTTTTTTCACCAAGTTTGAGGCCTCTTCCCGTCGGTCCTGTGGAAAGGCTACCACATCGGGGTTTCTCCCTAAATTGCCTATAAGAATTACTTTGTTTACGCCTATCATGACTGTTTAGTTTGTACTTTAGCTTTATTGAGTCTTTAATTATTGTGCGGCTTTTGCCGAGTAATTAATTATGCTGCAAAGATAACAATTTTTGGTAAACTAAAACAATCAAAATTAATAAAAATATTCACATTTTGGACAAATATCTGTCAATCAAACGCGAAACAGGTAGTGCTTTTATATCATTTATGTTTATTGGGTGCATTGTTTCCGGATTTTTTATCGGTTTTGAAGCATATTTTGCTTGAAAAAAAAGCGCTTTTATTGTGCGGTGTGTTAGTTTGTGGACCATGTTTTCCCCTGTGTTGAGTGTGTCGGGAATGACACCAAACCAGTCATAGAGTTTTTTCATGGCGGTTTTTCTCAACTCTTTTTGCGGGATGGGTTTTGTGGTTTCGAGTAAAGGGAGTTCGAAAAGGCCATGCCAGATGTCCCCGGGAGGCCTTTGTTGTACAAATATATTTTCCGGATTATCGCCCCAGCGAATATCAAAATAGTAAAAGTATCGTTCTATTTTCTGTACCGGAGGCCGTTTGATAGGAAGAAGTGCCACTTTCCCTTTTTGGAATGCAAGGCATTGTTCACTAAAAATACAATTTGAGCAATCGCACCCGATGGGCTTGCAGTAGATGGAGCCGAAGTCCATTATCGATTGGTTGAAGAGGTCGGGTCTCTCTTTGTCGATAAGATTGTTTAGGATAAGTTCAAATTCTTTGTATGATTGCGTGGTGCCAATAGGGGTATGGATGGCGTATAGTCGTGAAATAAATCTGTAAACGTTGCCATCGATAACGGGGTAGGGTAGGCGGTAGGCAAACGAGGCAATGGCGGCGGCAGTGTACTTTCCTACTCCTTTAAGCGAAAGGAGGCCTTCGTATGTATCGGGAAAAGTTCCATTCAGGTTGTTTACTATGTATTTTGCTGTGGTGTGCAAGTTGCGTGCTCGGGAGTAGTAGCCCAGCCCTTGCCAGCTCTTGAGCACCTGCTCTTCGCTGGCATGGGCCAAACATTCTATAGTAGGGTATTCGTTAATAAAATGATTATAGTAAGCAATACCCTGTTCGATGCGTGTTTGCTGAAGGATGATTTCGGACAACCATATATAATAAGGATTGGAGGTTTCGCGCCAGGGTAGGTTTCTCCCGTTTTCCGAATACCAATCAATGATTTTTTTCGCGAGCATAAATATGGTGAAATTTTGATTTTTTAGTCTTGTTTTTGGAGATTTGAACAGGTTATTAGTCTATAACTGCCTGAAAAAAGTGTGTTAAATCTTTATTTTGAAAAAAATAGAAATAAGTGGTTATAAAGTATTTATATTTCATGATATGTTAAATATTTTTTAAAGCCAAACTTTGAGGGGCGTTTTTTTTTGTCAATTCAAAAAAAAGTCCGACTTTTGCACCCGTTTTCCAAAAGAAAAAATGCTCATAAATAACGAAGATTAACATTAAAAAGTATATATAGCATGTCAAAGATTTGTGAAATCACAGGTAAAAAAGTAATCCGTGGTAACAATGTTTCCCACTCGCGCACTCATACTAAGCGCACGTTTTCTCCCAATCTGCAGACCAAGAAGTTCTACATTCCTGAAGAGGATATGTGGATTACTCTGAAAGTTAGTGCAAAAGGTATGCGTATCATCAATAAGAAAGGTATTTTGGCCGCTCTTAACGATGCAGCAGCTCAAGGTCATCTGCAGTTCTAAGCAAATGTCAAAAAAGGATTAAATAAACAATATTTATAAATTTCTAACAAGAAAGAGGTATCAACAATGATTGTAGTTCCTATTAAAGAAGGTGAAAACATCGAAAAAGCCCTGAAAAAACTTAAGAGAAAATTCGAAAAAACTGGTGTCGTGAAAGAACTTCGCGAGCGTCAGAAATTTACGAAACCTTCCGTAATCAACCGGGAACGTAGACAGAAAGCCATCTATGTTCAGCATCTGCGTCAGCAGGAGCTTGACAAGTAGTATTTGTCTGCACGAATCAATCTAAGGGCGGTTTGTATAAACTTGCCCTTTTTCAATTTATTTATCTTCCGTCATTCGAATAGAAATGTTCAAGGATAAAATAAAGGAAGTGCCAGGACTCATGTTTGTGGCTGATAGTATGGAGTTCATGTCATCTGCGGGACGCCGAAGGATGCTCGAGCAACAGTGGCTTACCAATTATGACGATCTCTATCGCGAGCAAGCACTTGTTAAAGCCATAGAGTTGGCAATGCTTGATTCCGAAAATAGCAAGGATGTCAACATATTAAGGCATCAATTAATGCAGTTACATGATATCCGTTCAACTCTGATAAGTTTGAAGAATCATGTAATTCTTGATGAGGTTGAATTATTTGAAATAAAAAATCTTGCTTATCTATGCAACAACAGTCGACAGGCATTGGCAAACATGTTGTTGTCCGAAAAGTTTCCCATCCCCGATATTTCTGCTGTATTCCAACTCCTTGACCCCGATAGTACAGGGGTACCCAATTTCTATATTTACGACAGCTATGACAGCCGTCTCGCACCTTTACGTGGCCAGATGAAGAGTGCCAATGAGGAGAAGATGGGACTCTTGCTTTCACAGCAAAATGAAATTCAGCAGCAGGTTATCATTTCACTCTGTGAACAGTTACATCCATATTCGGAAATACTTATCTCGTCGCTTGAGCAAATGGCATATATCGATTTCACCATGGCTCGTGCTGTCTTGTCGCAATCATGGCATTTGCAAAACCCCATTGACGGGGCTAATTCATATATACGTGGATTGTTCAACCCCCGTCTGAAACAGCATAACGAGAAATCTGGATTGAGATATCAACCGGTAGATATAGAAATACCCCAAGGTGTCACCATGATAACCGGAGCCAATATGGCCGGAAAGACGGTCTTATTGAAGAGTGTAGGGCTGGTGCAGCTGATGTTTCAATTTGGATTCCCTTTGCCAGTTGAGTGCTGTTGCCTTCAGCCCGTCGACGATGTAGTCTTTTCAATAGGAGATGAACAGAACGAGATGAACGGTCTCAGCAGTTTTGCTTCCGAGATTACACGCATCAGCGAAGTGCTTTATCGCAGCCAGAAAGAGCGTCTTCTTGTCCTCATTGACGAGCCTGCCCGTACGACGAACCCTATAGAAGGAAAAGCCCTTGTACAGGCACTTGCCTCTATCATGGATAGCAGACATTCCATAACCCTCATTACTACCCACTATAGTCAACTGGGACTCCAGTGTCGTCGATTGAGGGTGAAAGGATTTGTAGAGAGCATGGTGAATGTTCCCCTATCGGCTCAGAACATCAACAGTTTCATTGATTACTCATTAATCGAGGATGACAGTGATGAAGTACCTCACGAAGCACTCCGAATAGCGGAGATGTTATCGTGCCATCCCGATCTCATCTCCTTGGCTCGGAACTACCTCAACAAATAAAAAAGAGGGTGTCTTAAAAGGCACCCTCTTTTTTATTCATTTATTTTAAATCAATAGTCTCTTACCAAACGCACCGAGCAACCGGTGGAATAGGTAACAGTGTTTTGCATCACATTGGAGTTGGGAGCAACGTGGAATGAATATCCAGTGGTACCGTTCACATGGCTTGCACTCCAGTAATTACCGAGGATGCCGATGTTGCTCGTCGAGCTGCTGGTACGCTCTCCTGCAGCAGGCAGGAACACAGCTCCGGCAGCTTCCATTGCAGCCCAGCTTGTGGCGTTGTATACATTGGTGGTATAGTCGCTATTAGTGTTGACGAAAGTCAACCCTGCAGGGCATTGCCAATCGTCGGGCAACAGGATAAAGCCGGGAGTACTCTCAACAGTGGCCAGACCTTTCAATTCCGATGCATTGGGACGCTGAGTCAGCAGATAGGTCCATTCGCTGTAGGTGAGGGTACGCCACATGGCCATCTGGTTGCCGCCATTGATGATGGGATTGTAGAAACCCCAGTCGGCATTGGCATAGAAATCAACGAGGTCGTTACCATCGGTAGCCTCGGTATATTCGGTATTGTTGGTAGTAGTCTCATAAGGCATGAAACGTCCTGCACCGCCGTCCCATCCGCTTGTGCCATAGCCAAACAGGTCAACCCACGAGGAGCAGTAAGCCTGCATGAAAACATTGTTGTTGTCACTACCGGCAATATCGTATTGGTTCACAGCAAAGCGCCAGGTTTTGATACGGGGTCTGTATTGCAGATTGCCTTGCGAGAAATTCACTTTCTTCGTTGCGCTTACAGTAAAGATACCGGGAAGAGCACCGGGAACCTTTGGGTGTTCAAGTTCAAACACACGGTTGTTGATGCTGTCGAAGCGTTGTTCATATACATTGTTGATGCTGTCGATGCGGTCATTCAAGGCGGCTACCAGAGAGTCAACGTATGCCTTGTTCACAGCATCCAGCGAGTCGGTGGGATAACTCAAATTCTTTATCTGGCCGTTGGCGTTGTTGTTGATGGCAATAACATCAGCCAAACCTTGGCTCTCAGTGGTGATAAAGCCCAAATCGTTGGTGAACTGGCTCAGGGCTGTGGGGTGATTCAAAACGCTGTCCCACTCGATAGTGGTAGTGGGCGGCAAAATCACATAGCTGTTGTCATTAAAGAACAGGGTGTCGCCGCTGATGCGGATTTCACCGGGAGTGATGAAATTCAGGTCGTTGATGAACTGGCTGAGGTAAATGGGGTGATGAAGCACACTGTCCCATTCAACGGTTGAGAAACCTGTCCCAGTGACGCGGGGCAGAATGATGTAGTTGTTTTCATTGTAAAACAGGGTGTCGCCATGCAAGGTGAATTCCAAGTCATTGATAAAGTCGCTCAGCCGTGTAGGGGCATTGCGCAGGCTGTCGTAAAGATAACCCCATTCTCTGAAACGGGGGTCTCTCTCGTCGAAAACGAAATTCTCACTAATGCGGTCGGCCACTGTGGCATGGAGTGCGTAGGGGATGGCCAGAATTTTCTGTGAAGTGGACAATGTGTAGTTATTGCCACCATTGGGGTCAATCTCGCTTACGATGTAGTAAGGACCATTAGACCAGTTAATGTTATCGAAATCAGCCGAATTGTCACCCACAACCAGGGTAAACAGGCCATTGCCGTTTGTGATTACGGTCTCGGTTTGTTCATACACGGTTGAACCTGTGGCCGAACCTTGAACAATGCTGAGTCTCACACCCACCATACTGTAGGCCATCAGATGTCCGGCAGAGTTTCTCACCACTGCCTGATAGTTAAATCCTTTTGGGGTCTGGGCTATGACGCTACCAGCAAGAAGGATAAGCGATAATAAGGAAAGAATAACTTTTTTCATGACTATTTTGCCTTTATAATTTTATAAACATTCATTTTTGATTTGTCGAGTGTTGCAATCTGCAACATGTAGTTGCCTGCAGCATATTGTTCCATGTCAATCTGTTGCCGGCCACCTTTGTAGGTTCCCTTTTGCAGAACCTGTCCGTTTGTGCCATAGAGCGTGTAGGTTATTTCACCTGCCAGTTTGTCGCACTCCACCACCACGTTGTCTGCCGTGGGGTTAGGGTATATCGACATGTTCAAGGCGATTTCTGCGATACCTTGCTGTTGGGCACGGTCTCTTTCGGTGAAGGGCTGTTGCACTCCTTCAGTAAAAGACTCGGTGACATCTACCACCGTAATGGCTCGTGCAGTAGAGGCTTTCACTGCCACCTCGCCACCGCTGAAGCTAATACTGCCGGTGCTGCCCATCATCACATCACCGCCGAAACAAGTGATGGCCTGCTGTGCCTGCAGGGAGCCTACTCCTCCCAGCAATACAGCCATCACTATAACTATTGTTTTGATAGATTTAAACATAATAGTTTTGTTATTAGTGTTTGAATAATTATTCGTTTTTCTTGCTTTCGCCATTGTCAGTGATATGCATTCCCACATTCAGCACCTCAATCTCCACACGGCGGTTTCTGAAACGGCCTTGGTCAGTCTTGTTGGTGTCGATGGGATACTTCTTGCCATATCCTTCGGGAACCATTCGGCTCTCTTCGATACCTTGTGATTTAAGGTACTTGATGACGGCGTTAGAGCGTTGCAGCGACAATGTGTTGTTATAGTTATCGGTGCCGAGGCTGTCGGTATGGCCGAGTACCTTGATACGCATTTCGGGATAAGCCTTCATCATCATGGCCACATCGTTCAGCGGGGGCTTCGATTCAGGACGCAGACGGTACGAATCAAAGTCGAAGTTGATGTTAAACAGGCAAATGCGCTTGTCGCTGATATCCACACCAAGAGTGATGAATGCATACATCTCGGCAAATGAATAGCAATCCTTGCGCACATAGCTTATACCCTCGTCATTGTCTTTGGGTTCGGGCTGACCGATATAAACGGTGTCGGGCACTCTTTCCATTGTATCCACCACCACCACGTATACTGTGTCGGGGGTGTTTTCAGGAACATCTGCCAAATCAACCACTTCGCGCACCGGTTTCTTCCTGTTGCAGTCGAGAGGCAGAGCCACACGCAAGGCAAGTTCGATGCCGCGGTTATGACGGGTCTCCTCCCACAACTGGGCTCCGAAAAACTTGTTGGCAATAATAGAACGAGCATTGTCGGCCACATCGGGGTTATCCTTTATCTCGCGTTGGGCGAAAGTGTTGACCAATCCCAGATTGTAGCCAGCCTCTACCGACATCAAGATAGGTGTGCTCCCTGCGTTGACCAGGAAATCAACACCAGCACCGAACATCACACCGGCATCGTAATCTTTCACATCGGCTTTGGTGACTTTGGCTGTCACCCCTTTGGGGAAATCGTCGGCATGGTAGCCTATCTTCCCGCCATAAGCCAGACCGAACTCGGGTACTACCATAAGGTAAGGCGACACACGACTACCCTCAATACGGAAATTGTACGTCACCGGCAGGCGGAAATCAATATAATGGGTCTTCATGCGGTACTGCACGTCCTTCCATTCCAACGAGTCGGCACGTCCGATAAGAGTCACCTCAGGACGAAGAGAGAAATTACTCTCACCCAGTTGGAAGTGGCCGAACAGACCCACCAACCCTTGAGGTTGCAGGAAATGGCTGTAGCGGTCCACTGGTTTGTGCGAATAAACCATGTCGGACAGGTTCAAGCCTCCCCTGATACCAATCAGGCAATGGGGGAAAACCACCGAAGCACCGTCATCTGACGATTGTGCATCGGCTACGGAGGCATTCGCGGTATCGGCTACAGTCTCATACTCCGGCGCCTGTGCCATCGCAACCTGTGCCGAAAGCAATATAATCAAAGCTAAAGATAATAAGTGTTTCATCTGCATAAGCCTTTAATATTATTTCGATAATCTTTTTGCCATCTTGTCGCCATCATACCAAATACGGTACGTGCCGGGTTTGGACAAGGGCGAAGCATGGAATTCGTCGGCAGCCCAAGTGTCCAGCACAATATGGGCATACTGGCAATCCTTGATGCCCTCTTCGCTTATTGTACCCGAGACCACAGTGGCCGTTTTGCTTCTCCACAGCGTGTCACCTTTCTGGTTGCACTCGAACACGTTCTGGTAGCAGTACATGGTCACGTCTTTGCCCTCGCCGATGACGTTGGCCATGATTGATTTGCCATTGATGTCGTCGCGCTTCTGGGTTTCGTAGTACTTGATTAACCCCCGGCGGGTCTGTCCGCTAAAGGACATGTACAGGTCGTAGAACAGCTCCTGATAGTTGTCGGAGGCATAATGCAGCACCATCGGAGCCGCCACAAAGCGGCCGTTGATGGTGTCCGGGTTCAGCCCCTCGTGGATAGTCAACCCTGATAAGCGCAGCGAGTCCTGCAACTTTTCGGGGATGACGGAATAGGGGATTTTCCCGTCGGGAATAGGCAGGACAATGGTGTCATTACCCTCTTTCAAGCATCCCGAAAAAAGAATTATCGGGAGGACAACCAATCCTGCAATTGTTAGTAAATGTTTGAAATGCTTTAACATAGTTTATATATATTATAATAGTCGTTTTTTCAAAAATACAATTTTTTTTTAATATCATGAATTTTTTTTCATTTTTAATATAAATAATGTATTTCCTATTGAAGAGGCTTCGCTCGTTGTTCGTCACTTCTCCCATATTTCTCCCATATTTCTCCCATCCCGGATGGGAGAAATATGGGAGAAATGGGGGTGAAGAATAGGGGAAGGAGCGAAGGTAGGTTTTTTTTGAGTCCTTTGGGTTGCGGTTTGGCGGTGCTGCTATATTGCTGTCACTGCGAGCGAGGCGATACTGATGCGCAGGTTGGGTATGGTGCGGAGGACGTGGTAGCAGTTTTCAGTGGTGGCACCGGTGGTGATGATGTCGTCGACCAGTAGGATGTGTTTGTTTTCGAACTGTTTGGGGCGGTGGATGGCAAAGACTTCTTTCATGTTGTCCATGCGGGCGAGGCGGTTTTTGTGGGTTTGGCTGTCGGTGTAGCGGCGGCGGTAGAGGTTGCCGGTGACTACTGGGAGGTGCATGACTGCTGACATGGCTTCGCAGAGCAGTTGGCTTTGGTTGTAGCCGCGCTGAAGTTTGCGACGTGGATGCAGGGGCACGGGGACGAGGAGGTCGATGTCGCCGAAACGCCCGGAGGCGAGGAGTTCGTTGGCGAGGAGCTGCCCGTATTGTTTGGCCAGGCGTAGGTTGCCGTAGTATTTGATTTGGTGGACTATGGTCTGGGCCACGTTGCCTTGGCGGAAG
Organism: Bacteroidales bacterium; assembly: GCA_017530105.1. Lineage (GTDB taxonomy): Bacteria > Bacteroidota > Bacteroidia > Bacteroidales > P3 > Colimorpha. The sequence goes on along the minus strand of JAFXMW010000143.1, from coordinate 36,003 downwards.
TAGAGGAGGGCTGCCGCCGATTGGCAGGGTACGCGTCCGGCGAGGCGTAGTTCCACTTCGTTTTCGGGTATGGGGGCATTGTGGGTCCAGGGCAGTTGGACGAGACATGAGGTGCACAGTTCCTGTTCGTCGCCTACGAGGGGTTCCCCGCAGTGGCAGCAGAGGGTGGGGAAGATGATGCGCGAGAGTTCCCTGAGTGGGCGTATGAGGCGGGTGGACATTGGTTCAGGGGAGGAAGAGGCAGCTGTCGCCGTAGCTGAGAAATCGGAATTGGTGGTCGAGGGCGTAGCGGTAACATTCTTTCCAGGCATCGCCTATCAGGGCTGAGACGAGCAGCAGGAGTGTGCTTTTGGGTTGGTGGAAGTTGGTGATGAGTCCGTTGATGATGTGGTAGCGGTAGCCCGGGGCGATCATTAGCTGGGTGTCGCCGTGGAGGGTGTCGATGCCGCGGTCGGCCATCCATTGCAGCACGTTTTGGTAGGCTGCGGCTGCGGGGATGTTGCGTTGTTCGAGTTGGTAGGGGTCCCATTGAAGCACGTGCATGGCTTGGGCGTCGGGGTTGTCGGCCAGTTTAACTCCGAACCAATAGACCGATTCGAGGGTGCGCACGGTGGTGGTGCCGACGGGGATGACGGGGCGGCCGAGGTGGTTGAGGACGCGGAGGATATTGTCGCGGGTTATTTCGATTTGTTCGACGTGCATTTCGTGTTCGCCGATGGTGGGGGTGCTGACGGGTTTGAAGGTTCCGGCACCGACATGGAGGGTGATGAAGTCGGTTTCGATGCCTTGGTTTCGGAGGTTTTGCAGCAGTTGTGGGGTGAAGTGGAGCCCGGCGGTGGGTGCGGCTACGGAGCCTTGCTGGTGGGCGTAGACGGTTTGGTAGCGGTCGTTGTCGGAGTCCTGTGCTTCGCGGTTGAGGTAGGGGGGCAGCGGGATGACACCCATGTTTTCGATTATTTCGGCCAGGGAGAGTCCGCCGGTCCATTGGAATTGGACTATCCAGGCGTTGCCGACGGCTTGTTGGCGCTGGGCGGTGAGGGTGATGTCGCGGCCTTGTATGGTGGCGGTGCGGGTGAGGGGACCGCTTTTCCATTTTTTGTTGTTGCCGATGAAGCATTGCCATGTGCTGCTTTCGCGTTGCTCGAATGCCTGGGCCACGGGCATGGCGTGGGGTTCGAGGCAGAAGATTTCGATGGTGGAGCCGGTGGGTTTGCGGAAGAATAGCCGTGCATGGATGACGCGGGTGTCGTTGAAGAGCAGCAGTGTGTTTTGGGGCAGGTGGTTGCCTATTTGGTTGAAGAGGCTTTGGGATATGGCGCCGCGGTTGTAGACCAGGAGTTTGGATTGGTCGCGCTGGGCCAAGGGGAATTTGGCGATGCGGTCGTCGGGCAGGGGATAGTCGTAGTCGGCTATGGCAATGTTCTGGGGGTTAGTCATTGGCGGGGTGTTTGCGTTGGGTGAGGAGTGAGAGGAGGATGTACCACAGGATGAGGATGGAAATGGCATACCACTGGCGGGTGATGCCGATAATCAGGGCGCAGCCGATAAGGAAGATGTATTGGATGCGATTGGTTTTCCACGAAAGGTCTTTGAAGTTGAATTTGAGCGAGAACATGGGGAGTTCGCTGACCATTAGGATGTCGGTGATGAGTGAGAGGACGATGAGTGCGACATAGAAATAGAAATAGTTGTCGAGCAGAGGGTATGGAGGGTAAGTCGAGTTGTTGGACAGTAATGCAAGCCCCACCCAAATGAGAGCGTTGGAGGGTGCAGGAAGTCCGAGGAAACTATGGCTTTGGCGGGTGTCGAGATTGAACTTTGCAAGACGGTAAGCGGCAAAGGCTGGCATAAGAAATGCCGCAAGGCTGAGGATATACAGCCAAGTGGGGTTCGTGGGAATAGTCTTGAACAGGATGAGCGCGGGAGCCACACCTGAGGTGACTACGTCGGCCAGCGAGTCGAGTTCTTTGCCTACGGGCGATGCCACACCGAGAAGGCGGGCAGCAAGACCGTCGAAGAAATCAAGGAAGATGCCGGCAATGATGTAGACCGCAGCTTGCCAGAGGAACCCTTGCGAGGCCATGTAGCAGGCTACCACTCCACAGGTGAGGTTGCCAAGGGTGATGAGGTTGGGGATTTGCCGTTTCAGTGATGTGAAGATGTTCATAGGCTGAATTTTAAAAAAGAATGTAGGAATAAAACGAGTTATTCCTACATCTTATCATGAATCTTTAATACGTCCAAAAATCAGTAGAGTTTGATTACCAGTTTGAAGTCGGGGTCGTCCCAGTAAGCGCGGAACTCGGTGTCGACGGCGGCTTTGCGTTTGTAGTCGTATTCTTGGTCGACGGAACCTTGGAGGTTCTTGAGGCAGTTTTCGCGGTCGCCAAGGCGGGCATAGGCCACAGCACGGAGGTAGTAGACTTCGGCGGACTGGTCGAGGCAGCAGTTGAGGGTGCGGATGCAGTTCTCGGTTTCGTCGTTCATGAGTTGTGCGAAGGCGAGGTTGTAGTTGCATGAGGAGCCTTTGAGGAGTTTCTGTGCTTCTTCGTAGTTGCCGCGTTTGAGGTTGAGGAGGGGGATGTTGGCTTCAGCGTCGGAGCTGCCTTGGCGCTGGGCTTCTTCGAAGTAGTATTTGGCAAGGGTGTAGTCTTTCTGTGCAAGGCAGAGGAGGCCGGTGTTGTTGAGGACATCGGGGTTGTGGGGGTTGAGGTCGCGGGCTACTTTCAGGTAACGTTCAGCCTCGGGGAAGTCGCCGAGGTAGAAGGCGATGGCACCGGCGTTGTTCCAGGCACCCCATTCGGCGCTATGGTTTTCGGTGGCCCATTTGTAGTATTTCATTTTGGTGTCGAAATTGTAGTTGATGTAAGCGGCATACATGAGTTCGTCGAAGGAGAGTTTGGAGGGGTTGAGGGTGGCTTGTTTGGCCAGTTCGACATCGGTGAGGCGTGCTTCGGAGTAGTAGAGGGCAATCTGGGCACGGCGGAGGTTGGGGAAGATGTCGCGTTCCAACTGAGGATATGTTTCGGCGTAGTTGCGAATCATCTGTTCGCGTTTGACAAGGTTCTGCTGGGTTTCGACTACGTTGACGATGGCGTGGCGGTCTTGGATGCCGCTTTCTTCAACCATGACGACAAAATGTACCCAGTCCTCGCCGGCGGCGCGGGTGGTGATGACCATCTTTTTAAGCTGGTTGTGTTTGTAGTATTCCAAATCTTGGGGTTTAACCTTGGCACGGCGAGCCATGGTAGTGAGGACATCGTCGAGAACACGGCGCAGTTCGGCAGTGGCGATGTCGGCACGGTTTTTGGAGACTCCAACATTGGCGGTTTCTTCGCCTTCGGGCGATGCCCATCCGGTGATGGTGATTTGTTTGGGCAGGCCGTTTTCGAGCATGACACGTTTGAGGTCGTTGACGGTGTATTGGGCGTTGAAACGGACGTTCATGTCGCATCCCCAGTCAAGAATGGAGGTTCCGTTGGGGAAATAGATGTCGGCAGTTTCGACAACTCCTTGTTTTTTGTTGTAGTTGAGGGGGGCTATTGAGATGTTGCCGCGAATGTCAATCCATTCGGATGTGATGTTGACACCGTCGGAGATGAGGACGGTGGGGAAGACAACGCCTTTGTGTTGTTCCACAATCTGGTCGGCAAAGAGGGCTTCGTCGTCGACGGTGGAGGATTTGTAGGCTACAGGGGCGAGGGTTACTTTGCCTGTTTCCATGCCGGGTTTGTAGTCAAGGGCATCGTTGTAGGTGAAACGCCCGCCGGTGGTGTAGTTGATGGTGGTTCCGGGGCCGGAGACGGACTCGCCTTTCACGGTGATGGGGTCGAGGGGTGTGGAACCGCCTTCCCATGTGAAAACGGGTTGGATGAATAACGCTGCTCCCTTGTCGAAATATTTGGCAGGGACAGATGCGGTGAAGTTAACCACCACTTTGTCGTCACGGACTTCAACAGGGTCGGGATTGGCCTGATAGCGAATTTTTTTGCTATTAGACTTCATTTTGGACAATCCGCTGCATCCAGTAAGCAGGATAGCAGTGGCCATGAGGAGTGTTAATAGTGATTTTCTCATTGGTATATTTATATATTTTATTTTCGTTTTATGTCGTACAAATATATATATCAGTCCTTTAGACGGCTATGCGGTCTAGAAGGAAACTTGTTTATCAATCTGCAAAGATACGAATATTTTTTGTTTTGAAAATTATTTTTTTATGTGTTGCAGATTTCGTTGAAGGGACAGAATGTGCATAGTTTGCTGTCGTGGTTTGGGTAGAATGGTATGTCGGGGTTGAGCAGTTCGGAAATGAGTTGTCGGAGCATGGAGTCGAAAGTGTTCAGATGCTGGGGAGTAATGATATCGGAGCCTTCCCAAGAGGCAGTGAGAAGTTGTGAGTTGAGGTGACGAAGTGGGAAGATGCCGGAGACATGGGGTTGGGAGCCAGAGTGAGTGTGGTGGAAGAGCCATTCATAGGTCATCAATTGGAACCATTTGTCGGAGACGGCAGTCCAGTCGGGTTCGGCATCGGCAACCTGTAATTCGTTCTTGTCGACTTTTCCGGACTTGTAGTCAATCACTCGGATGGTGTCGTTGGAAATGTCAATGCGGTCGGCGATGCCGGTGATGAGCACGCGGTGGTTCTCTTCTCCGACGGTTATGTCGATGTTTTGAGATAGTCGTTGTTCCAAGCCTATTATTTCAATGTTTCCGACAGAATTAAGGTATTTGATTTCTGATTTGAGGAAGTCGGTTATTTGCATTTTGGCAACAGATTTCAGGAAATGGTTGCGGCCGGAAAGGGAGCGTCCGTTGTGGAATTGATCGGTGAAAACTTGGTCGAGGATTGTGTCGATGTTGTCAATGGCTTGTTGCAGTGTTTCGGGTTTTACTTCGTGTCCAAGACAGGTGGTGTAGATGGATTCAAGGGCGGCATGAATGCAACTGCCTAATTCGTTTTGTTCCAAGCTGTCATTCATTTGATCGGGTTCTTCGATACCGAGAACGTTTTCATAGTAGAATTTCAGCGGACAGCCACGGTATTTGTTGAGAGCCGAAGGGGAGAGACCTTGGTTGATTATTTCTGTAATGCGAGTTAAGACAGAGGGACTTTTGGTTCCGTCGTTTTTGTTTTTCCAAGAAGGGGTGAGGTTGTCGGCAGAGACGACTTTTTCTTTCAGGGTCAGAGTGTCAGGAAATTGATTGACGAGTTCCCTCCGTATTTGTTGGATGAATCGGCTGGGTTCGCCTTTTCCCATGATGTCAGACTCGGTGCTGTAGAGTATATGTATGTCTTGTGCCCGTTGTAGAAGCCGGTAGAAGTTGTAGGCGTAAACAGCATCTTTTTCGTGAAAAGTCGGGAGACCAAAAGCTGTTTTCAGGTTATGTGGTATTAGGGAGTTGAAACTGCGGGATGTAGGCATGGTACCTTCGTTGACGGAAAGGAGGAATATTCTTTTGAAGTCGAGGTTTCGAGCCTCCAGCACACCGAGAATTTGTACTCCGCTTAGGGGTTCTCCGTAAAAGGATACAGTATTTCTTTGTGCCAGACGGATGTAAATCCGTTTTAGTATGTTTAGATTGTCAATGTAGTGGTATTCTGATTGTATTTGTTGCAGGTGGTCGACAATGGTTAGCAGGCATGCTGCAGCTTCTTTTTCTCTTAGATTGGAGTCGAGTGCTTTTGAATCAAATAATAATAGATGAATAGTTTGATGCAATAGTATTAGGAAGTCGTCGGGGGAGGGAGTGTTGTTGCAAAATAGATGGGTTATAGGGGATATGTCGGTGCCGGTTTTTTGGCATAGTTCATTCAAGGTTTGGAGGTCGGTATAAATGACATGATTTTGAAACATGACATTATTAAGTTTTGAGTGTAGATGGCTTGTTCCAAGTAGTTTACATATTGATTGGTCGGATAGGATATCCAAAATATCTTGGTGATAGAAGGTTTGTCCGTGCCTTCTTTGGTGGAGTGAAATCAGTTTTAGTGCAAGGGAGTGTATATTGGTGTTGGTTAGTGGGAATCCCATGGTTATGTTTGCCGTCTTTATTTCTGAAGGGAGTGAGTTTAACATGGGAAGCAAAAGGGATTCGTCGGCTAATATGATGGCGGTGTCGTTCATTTGGTTTTGAGGAGTATTGGCCATTTCTTGTTCAAGAGTGTGACCGACATATTTACATTGCAGGATGTTCTCAGGACAGCTAACCACTGTTATTTTTTTGTTTTCAGCTGAAAAATGGTCATTATAATTGTGGTAGGACTCAGGAGAGATGGACTGATGTTTGCGGAGAAAAAAGCCTGCTTCGTGTTGGACATTGTTGAAATAGTAGGGGTCGCCATCGGTATAGAATGAGGCTTTTCCTGCAGACACAAGTCTTCTTATGATGATTTCTTCGCTGGTTGATAAAGCATTGAATCCAACGAAACAGAAATACCTGTCGCCGACTTGATTTATCACTTCGTCGATGTTCTCGGCAACATGTCTGTACGCCATTCCAGGATAAGCTTGGTTGCGTAGGGAAAGTTGTTTGTTCAGGTTGGTGTAGTATTGGTAAAGGCGTTTGTAGAAGCGAAGATATCTTTCCTGGAAAGGTGTAAGGTTGCCTGTCTCAATATCCCATTCTCCTATTTCTTTCAAATCATGCAGATTGTCGAACAGTTGTTCTGCATTGGCACAATATAGGTCTATTTCGTTGAAATCTGATACCATTATCTCCCCTAAAGGCATAAAGCTTTCGAAGGATTCGTAAGGGATGTCGTTGCACGGTGTGTTTGCGATGGTAGTATGAATGTGGAAAAGGTAGAAAAGTAACAAATCGTTTGGAACGATTTCCATGCTTGCACATTCGGCTATAAACGAATCCATGCCCATCATGGTGGGGAGGAAAAATGGTGTTTGGCTTTTTTTTAGTAGTTCTTGGCGTAGGAAGAGACTGGGACGCCGATTGTTAAAGACAACGGTAACTTTACTTAGGTCTTCTGAATGTTCCGTACAAAGGCGGTTGGCTATGTTGGAGAGAAATGATTCCATGATTATTGGGATGTATTAGTTAAATGTGAGTTCGTGTTGTTTCATCCATAATTCTGCCTGTTGTAATCTTTCTGGAGTACCGACATCTATCCAGTCTTCAGCATTGTGCTGGAATTGGCTTATTCTATGATGTTTGGCGATATTGAGATAGGCAGGAATAATAGGATATGGTTTGTTGGCAGGGGGTAGCAAATCGAGAAGTTTGGGTTCTATAATTGTGATGCCACTAAAAGCCATTTGCGAGTAGGTTTGGTTGTCATTGTCTGGATTAACCCAGAGATATTCTTTGGTTTTGGTGTTTGTCCATCCTGTCAGGTTCCCTTCTGTGTCGAATAGTAAGAATCGTGAGGACTGGCGTTGGCTTACGGCGAGTGTGGCTATGCTTTTTTTTTCATAGTGGATTTGGAGCATTTTGTTGAGTTCGATTGCCGAAAGTACGTCGACATTATGGATTATAATAGGTTCATTAGAAGTGAATAGGTTCGCTGCTTTTTTTAGGCCGCCTCCGGTATCGAGTAGTAAATCACGTTCATCGGATACAATCACTTCAGCATTCCATGAATGTTGGTGAAGATAATCGCATACAAGTTGCGCAAAATGATGTACATTAACTACGATTTTTGATACACCTTGCCTTGTCAGGTTGTCTATTGTAATCTTGAGAAGAGGTGTGCCAAGAATCTCAACCAATGCTTTTGGGCGTTGGTCGGTGAGCGGACGTAAGCGCGTCCCGAGACCTGCGGCAGGAATAAATGCTTGCATATTATCCGTCTTACATATTATTATCTTTTTCCCGTGGAAACGAATGGTACAAAAGCGAAAGGTGCTGTTGTGCTCAGCCAATAGGGAAGTTCAGAATATTGATGCAAAGATACACTTTTTTTTCTATTTATCGAAAAAAACGACTCGTCGCCCCCAAACAGAATTGATAAATGATGGGAAGAATGTACTGCAAAATTGATGATGGATTTATGCTTTATTAGTCTTGGTTCAAACGTAAGCGTGAAAAAATTTACCTAATTTTGATTTTTTTTTGTTCAAAAAAATGTTTGAAAACAAAAAAAATAGTATCTTTGCAAAATTACGACGGAAAGCGTTTTTGTTAAACGTTATTATAATGTATTGATACTTAAATTAATGATAAATATATTAATGGCATGAAAATACTAAAATTATTTACTTGTGTAGTGCTATTTTCTGTTTTGGTCGTTTCATGTAGACCTATGGTGGAGATAGCTTATATTAATGATGCGCAAAGGGATTCCGCTTTTGCATTGAAAGGGCAGTTCTCAGGAGGAATTCAGGCAAATGACCTGCTTGGCATTCATGTCGAGAGTGAGACTCCAGAGTCTACAATCCAATTTAACCAAGAAACAAACAAGATTGCTATTTCGCAAGGAGTAGTAATGAATCCCGGAAGTTCAGCTGTGTCTGGTTATCTTGTAAATCATGATGGAGATATTATATTCCCAGTTTTGGGGAAAATTCATGTGGTTGGTCTCACGCATAATGAATTGGCAGCTTTAATCGAAAACAGGCTTATTAGTGAAGGCCATATTATTGACCCAGTTGTCACTGTAAAATTGATGAATTTTAAAGTGTGTGTGCTGGGTGATGTGTCTCGTCCAGGGCAGTTGGTGGTTTCGGGTGAACGTCTGACGATATTTGAAGCTTTAAGTATGGTGGGAGACCTTACCATATATGGACAACGCCAGAACGTTACCATTATCCGTGAGGAAAATGGTTTACGCACAATAGGTGAAGTGGACCTTACTTCTCAATCAATATTTGATTCTCCATACTATTACCTGCATCAGAATGATGTGGTCTATGTAGAGCCAAATATGAGGAGGAAGAGAGCCGCGAATAGGGATCCTATGATAATGACATATATTTCAAGTGCAATATCAATTGTGTCTGTCCTCTCATCGGCATTCTACTATTATATCCTAGCTAATAGGTATCTAAAATAATAAATGGTAATTATTTCGGTCACATTTTCAATAATATAAACTTGTTATGGAAAATCCGCAACAAATAAAGAATGTTCAGAATTCACAAACCAAAAGTAATCCGGATTCTGAAAGTACTATTTCCTTGAAGGATTTAGTTTTTATCGTTATCAATAATTGGTATTGGTTTGCGCTATCATTGTTCGTTTGCCTAGTGATAGCTGGTGTAATTTTTAAAACCAAACCAAAGGAGTATGAATATCGCACAACAATCATGGTGCGTGACGATTCTGATAGACAGCATCACTATAGAACTATTGATGCAATCCTAAATAATGTAGGAGAGGATATAGGCGCACATTCTTTGAGCGATGAAATCTATTTATTAAAATCTTCTTCTTTAGCAAAAAATGTTGTTACCCGCTTGAACTTAAATAATACTTGTAATCGTTCGGGACTATTTACAAAGAATTCATACTATAAAGACCGTCCGTTAGAGTTAAAGGTGTTTACAAAAAATGCAGAAATTACAGATGTGAATATAGTGGTGAAAGTAACTCCAATTGATATGAGCCGTTATGGATATGAGATTTCTACGGTTACAGGAGGGTCTACAAAAAAGAAAGGAACGGCATATTATACGGATCCGGTTGCTGCTAATAAATATGTGTCCTTTACGATAGACAAGACACCATATTTTTCTAATAAGAATTTTAAGACTACGTATGAAATGGCGGAATGTCCTGTTATGACAAAAGCATATCAGTTAATCCGTCGTCTGTCTGTAAGTCGTGTGAATAAAAATGCATCGGTTATAGCTATAGTTTATACGGACAATAACGAGCAGCGTGCAAAGGATGTTACCAATGCAATGGTTGATGCATACAATGAAGATGGAATCAATGATAAGAATTTGATTGCTGAGAAGACAGAACAATTTGTTTCAGATCGTATTGCCCTTATTTCCGGAGAACTTGGTGACGTTGATACTAAGGTTGAACAATTAAAAAAGAGTGCTCGTTTGACAGACTTTTCTAGTGCATCAGGTATGTTGTTACAAACAGGTACGCGATATACAGATGAGGTTGCAGACTTGGAGGCTCAATTGTCAATGATTAATTCTATCAAGTCATATATGCTTGATCCAGCCAATAAAGAAGAATTATTGCCTGGAAATGTTGGTATCGCGAGTGCTGGCGTGCAAAACATGATAAACCAGTATAATAGTGAATTGCTTCAATATCAAAAGATACTTAACACTGCTGGATCCAAGAACCCTCAAGTGCGAACCCTGCTTCAGCGAATGGAAGCAAACCGCAATGCTATTCTGGCAGCAGTAGATAATCTGTTGAACTCAGTTAATATTCGACTTCAGAGTGCTCGTGCACAGGAGTCACGAACCCAGGGACAGATATCTGCTATGCCAACTCAAACGAAGGCTCTCTCTGAGGTTTCCCGTCAGCAAAAGATTAAAGAAGAATTGTATTTGTATTTGTTGAGCAAACGTGAAGAGAATGCCATGAATCTTGCTGTTACAGTTGCTAAAGCCAAAGTTGTAGAGCCTGCCGTGCGTTCTAATCTTGGTCCGCACCTTTCAATGCATATTTTGGTTGGTTTGATTTGTGGCGTGTTGCTCCCTGCACTTATTATGTTCGGCATTAGTTTCTTCAATGTTAAGCTTCGTTCGAAGTTCGATATTGAAAAGGCTCTTACCATCCCGATTTTGGGTGAAATTCCTCAGAAACCAGAAGGGCGTGCCAATGATGAAATTATTGTCACAGCCAATGGTACCGATGTGGTGACGGAGGCATTCAGAATACTTCATTCCAATATTCCGTTCTTCTTGAAGGATGGTCAGAAGGTAATTCAGACTGTATCTACAATACCAGGTGAAGGTAAATCTTTTGTTGCCCTTAACTTGGCATTGTCTCTGGCATATCTTGGGAAGAAAACAATTTTGATTGACTGTGACTTACGTAAGCGTAGCCTTTCAAAGACTATTGACCGACATAATCGTATGGGTTTGATTCACTATATGTTGGGCAAAGAGAATGAATTTGATAAAATCATCATGCACAGTGAGACTTCTCCATATCTCGATTATATTGTTTGTGAGAAAACTCCTCCCAATGCAACCCAATTATTATTAGACAATAAGATGGATAATCTGGTTGAATTTTTGAGGGAGAATTACGATTATATTATTCTTGACTCTACACCTGCTCAGATTGTTGCCGATGCTTCGATTATTAATCATTGTGCCGACCTTACCACTTATGTAATGCGTGTGGGATATCTGAACAAGAGTTCTTTCCCCTTCATTCAGGAGTTGCGTGATAAGGATAAGTTCAAGAATATGGCAATTATCATGACTGATGTCCCGATTATTAAGCGTCGTTATGGCGGTTATGGTTACGGCTATGGTTACGGTTATGGCTATGGTTATGGCTATGGTTATGGCTATGGTTACGGCTATGGTTACGGTTATGGCTATGGCTATGGTGACGGTGAGTCTGATAGCAAAAAGAAGAAAGAATCCTAAAAACAATAAATGTTTTTTTTAGAGAATCAAGTTTTATGAAGGGAATAGTTTTAGCAGGCGGGTCAGGGACTCGCCTGTATCCCATTACAAAGGGTGTTAGTAAACAATTGCTTCCTATTTATGACAAGCCGATGGTGTATTATCCCATTTCGGCACTCATGTTGGCTGGCATACGTGATATATTGATTATTTCTACACCGAATGATTTGCCCGGGTTTCAGCGCCTATTAGGTGACGGTTCTGATTACGGAGTTCATTTCTCTTATGCCGAGCAGCCGTCTCCAGATGGGCTGGCACAGGCATTCCTTATTGGAGAAGATTTTATAGGAAATGATAGTGTGTGTTTAGTGCTGGGAGATAATATTTTCCAAGGGAATGGGTTTGGTAAGATGCTTCGTGATGCAGTCTCGGCTGCTGAGAATGATCAGAAAGCGACAGTGTTCGGCTATTGGGTTGCAGACCCTGAACGTTATGGTGTCGCTGAATTTGATAAGGATTGGAATGTCTTATCCATCGAAGAAAAGCCGAAACAACCCAAATCAAACTATGCTGTAGTTGGTTTGTACTTTTATCCCAATAAAGTTGTGTCGGTCGCTAAAGGCATCAAACCTTCCGTACGGGGTGAATTGGAGATAACATCAGTAAATCAAAAGTTCCTTGAAGACGGACAGCTTAAAGTTCAGCTTTTGGGGCGGGGATTTGCATGGCTTGATACTGGGACACACGACTCCTTGGCCGAGGCCTCAACTTTTATTGAGGTTATCGAAAAACGTCAGGGTCTCAAAATCGCCTGTTTGGAAAGCATTGCATATGAAAAGGGATGGATTACTGCCGATGATATTCGCCGTATAGCACAGCCTATGTTGAAAAACCAGTATGGTCAATATCTTATCAATCTTATTAAAGACTAGTATTTATTGGTATGGAACTTATTCAGACTGAAATTGACGGAGTATTTATTATTGAGCCTCGTGTTTTTGGTGACTCAAGGGGTTATTTCTTTGAAAGCTTCAATGCTCGTGAGTTTGCCGAGAAAACTGGATTGCATATCAATTTTGTTCAAGATAATGAGTCCATGTCTCATTATGGTGTGTTGAGAGGTCTCCATTTCCAATGTCCTCCTTTTGCGCAAAGCAAATTAGTGCGAGTTGTAAAAGGTAGGGTACTTGATGTTGCTGTTGATATTCGTGCCAACTCACCGACATTTGGTAAACATATTGCCGTCGAATTGTCTGAAGACAACCACCGTCAGTTTTTTATGGGGAAAGGCTTTGCTCACGGCTTCTCTGTCTTAAGTGAACAGGCCATTTTCCAATATAAATGTGACGAATTCTATGCCCCTCAAAGCGAGGGCGCAATCGCATGGAACGACCCAGACCTTGGTATTGATTGGGGTATACCGGAAAAGGACGTAATGCTATCCGAAAAGGATAAACATCACCCGTTGCTAAAGAACTTTAAAACGCCATTTGTTTATTAACGATGAATATTCTTGTAACAGGTTGCAACGGTCAGCTGGGAAGCCATATTAGGCGATGCAGTACGCATTCACGCCATAATTATTTTTTTACCGACATTGACGAATTGGATATTACCAACTATGCTGCTGTTGAGGATTTTGTTCATCGCAATAAAATTGATGCTCTTGTCAACTGTGCAGCGTATGTCAATGTAGACAAGGCTGAGAGTGACGAGCAAACTGCTGATATTCTCAACCATCAGGCCGTAGACTCACTTGCAAGGATAATTAAAAGCGTGAACGGGTTGTTAATACATATTTCAACCGATTACGTCTTTGGAGGAAATAACAATAATAGGCCGTGTAATGAGAATGAACCGGTAAATCCAACGGGTGCCTATGGACGTACTAAACTCGCTGGCGAACAGGCTATACTTCAATCGCAATGTCGGCATATTATTATTAGAACCTCATGGTTATATAGTGAAGTAGGAAAGAATTTTTTCAAGACAATGCTTAATCTTACGGCAACCAAGCCGCAGATAAGTGTTGTTTTCGATCAAGTGGGAACACCTACTTATGCGGGAGATTTGGCTCATGCCATTTGCACAATTCTCGAAAACGAACTGGTCGAAGGCAACGAGGGTCTTTATCATTTCAGTAATGAAGGAGTGTGCAGTTGGTTCGACTTTGCCAAGGAGATAGCTCGGCAAGCAGGCAACAATCATTGTACTATTTTGCCATGCCACAGTAGTGAATACCCTAGTCCTGTTGTTCGTCCCAGCTACTCGGTTTTGGATAAGACTAAATTCAAAAACACATTTGGGGTAACCATCCCTTACTGGACAGACAGCCTTGCTGTCTGTCTTGCCACATTGAAACAATCCGAATCATCGGCGGCCAATGCCGTCTCATAAAATATAAGATAGAAAAATGAGTGAGGCTTTTGTTCATGAAAGTAGTTATGTCGATGACGATGTTGTCATTGGCGAAGATACCAAAGTATGGCACTTCTGTCATATCCAGCGGGGTGCCCGCATTGGGAAAAAATGTTCTTTTGGTCAGAATGTCAACATAGGAAACAATGTGCATATAGGTAATGGTGTTCGTATCCAAAACAACGTTTCCGTTTATGAAGGTGTAGAAATTGAGGATAATGTCTTTTGTGGACCGAGTTGTGTGTTTACCAATGTCACGACACCCAGGGCTCATTTCCCCGTTCATGGCGTTTATGCAAAGACCCTCATCAAGGAGGGAGCATCTCTTGGAGCCAATTGCACGGTTGTTTGTGGTCACAACGTTGGACGCAGTGCTTTGGTTGCTGCAGGTGCCGTTGTGACACGCGATGTGCCTGACTATGCTCTTATGGCGGGTGTCCCCGCTCGTCGTATTGGTTGGGTCTGTGAATGTGGCAAAAGACTTGACGACAGCCTCACCTGTTCCTGTGGCCGACGTTACCGCCAGATTTCAGACAATGAGTTAGAGCAACTAAAATAGAATAACAAAGAAAGTGAACCGCGGCTGGATAATAGTGAAAAATATCACATACAATTCTTAAATCAAGATAAATCGAGTAACTGTGAAAATAAAATATCCGATATTACTGCTGATTATGCTGCTCTCTATGCTGCATTGCGAAGCCAAGAGGGAGCCTGCTTGGATGAAAGAACTCCCCAAGCCGGGCAACGAAACATATATTTATGTGCGTGAATCGGGCGAAGGTGCCACGGTCAATGTTGCTATGGCTCAAGCCATGGTTAGAGTTTTCCAACATACTGCAAACCGTCTGGGTCAGCCTTTCGATGCACGCAAAGTAAGCGATGCCCTTATCTCCGGTACCGACTATCAGGTCATTTCCAAACAATATAACGTCCCTGTCAACCGTGTTGGAGTATACACCATTCAACTCGACAATGGTAAATATTGGGTCTATGTTCTCTGTCAGGTCGCTGCCATGGGCAATGTAGAACCTGTTTGGGAATCAGTCGGCCGAACTGCCGCTACCGAGAATTTGATTGCCGTTGCCAAGTCTGCCGTTCTTCCTGGCTTAGGCCAGATAGGGAAAGAACACGCTGTCGAGGGTATTCTGACCATGGTCGGCGAGGCGGCATTGGTTGGAGGCGGCATTGCCTGCTACAAATCGGCGCAAACTCAGTTAGGCATCATGCGGGCTGAGGGTACCTCTGCTGTCGATTTCTCCGCAGCAACCGATAAATACTATTCCTTGCAGAATGCTTCGTATTTTATTTGGGGCATGGCTGGTGCTTTGTATATCTTTAACATCGTCCGTGCCATTACGGTTCATCCCAAGACCCCTTATGAATTGTCTTTCGAACCGTCTATTGTCAGTTCTCCTTATGTTGTAGCCCCCACCGTGGGCCTAACCTTAAGATTCTAAAGCCATGCGTAGAAACAGAATATTCTTTATCATTTTAACCTTTCTTCTTTCGGTTTTTGCATCTTCATGCATTAAAAATCTCGAGGACGAAGGTATCTATTTTACCACCCAATGTCACGGAATACTTGTTGATAGGTATTCAAAGGCACCTATTGAAGGAATGAAGGTCTCCCTGTCTAACGGTACCGACATAAACAATACTGTCTATACCGCTGCCGACGGCTCTTTCTCCATCAACATCAATGTGGATCAGATAGCTAAGGGGTATTACATTTCTGTCATGCCCGATTCTCTCTACACAGCACGCAACATCAGGTTAGACAGCATGAGGCTGGGAATTGAAAACTACGAAATCGGCACAGTTATGATCGAAGGCCCCTCGGTGCCTATCATGTCCACCGGTCAGCCCACCGATGTCACTTCTGCTTCTGCCCATTGTTTTGGCTCGGTACTTTCCGATGGCAATTCCGCCGTGGTGGAACGCGGTTTTGTTTACAGCAATATTCAATATCCCACTGTCGAGAACCAGAAAGTCACTGTGGGCAATGGCGTGGGCGACTTTGATGTAGTGCTTAATCTCAACCCCAACACCACCTATTATGTCCGTTCCTTTGCCCGTAACAGGTTTGGTGTAGGCTACGGCGAACAAATCACACTAACCACACTCGACGGCTTGGCCGTCCTTGGCCCTGTGGCCATCTCCGACATCTCCGCCACCTCAGCCCGTTGTTCCTCCAGCATTGTTGACAACGGAGGTTATCCCATCTCTGTCTGCGGTATTTGTTGGAGTTTGTCGGCCAATCCCACGGTCAACAATATGCACACCGAAAACAACACCGAACAGGCCACCTTCGTCAGTCAATTAACCAATCTCCGTCCCGGCACTGTCTATTATGTCCGTGCCTATGCTGTCAACCAAGCTGGCATTGCATATAGTTCTCAGTATTCCTTCACCACAAAGAACGGTCTTCCCGTTGTCACAACCGCGAGAGTCTCCGACATCACCTCCACAGGTGCCGTTGCTGGAGGAAATGTCACCTCCGATGGTGGATTCTCCGTCTTGCGGCGTGGTGTCTGTTTTAGTACTTCGCCTTTGCCAACCGTTTCCGACTCCCACACCGACGATGGCTCTGGCTCCGGCTCCTATGTCAGTCATCTTTCGGGGTTAACGCCCTCCACCACCTATTATTATCGAGCCTACGCCACCAATTCTGTAGGCACGGTCTATGGTGAACAATTTGTTTTTGTAACGCAGTAGCCTAAATCTATAGAGGAATAAGTCAAATGAAACATCACAAAAATATTTCCAAAGTTTTGCTCCTGTTGTTGCTCACGGCAACCAGTCTCTCGTCCTATGCATACGATTTCTATGCCACTGCCCCCTCCGGGCAACGGCTATACTTCAACATCCTTACCGACTCCACTGTCGAGGTAACCTATCCCAACTATTATAATGGTTCTTACTACTATGCCCACAGCCGTCCCACAGGTAGCCTTGTCATTCCCGCCACTGTCACCAACAGCTCCACACAGTATCATGTTGTTGCCATTGGAAGCAATGCTTTCCGTTGGTGTACAGGCTTAACAGCGATAACCATCCCCTCTTCGGTCACAGTCATTAATGACGGGGCATTCAACCATTGCACCGGTGTCTCCTCCTTTGTTGTCCCCGACTCCGTCATCTCCATAGGTGTGGGCGCTTTCCAGAGTTGCACAGGTCTCCATACTGTTCAACTGGGTTCCCTGCTCAGTATTATTGGCAATGTGGCTTTCGATGGCTGCACAAATCTTAGCTCTGTCCAGATTCCCAACTCTGTCACCATGATGGGCAACTGGGCTTTCAGCAACTGCACCGGACTCCATTACATCGGCATAGGCTCTTCCATTACCCAAATCGCCTACAACGTCTTTTCAGGCTGCAACAATGTCTACACCATCCACTACAATGCCGTCGATGCCGTCTGCAGCTACATGACATCCAGTGGCTATATGTCGTCACTCCCTATCAACGCACTCAACAAACTCATCATTGGCGACAGCGTACAAACCATCCAGCCCTACACCTTCCTCAATGCCTCCTCCCTCGACACGGTTATCATCGGGCAAAATGTGGCTACCATCCACAACCACGCTTTCCAGGGCTGCAATAGTGTTCATTATTTAGAGTACAATGCCGTCAATTGTGCCGATTCCTCGTTCGCTCCTGCCGAAGGTGCAACTGCAGGTTTCCGCCCATTCACCCAACTGTCAACCCTTGTCCTGGGTGATAGTGTCCAGCGGATTCCCAGCCATTCCTTCTCAGGGTTTAATTTCATCACTTCCCTCACTCTTCCTCAATCGTTGCTCTCCATCGGTGACAACGCTTTCCAGAATTGTTCTCACATCACCTCCACGCTCCAATTTCCGGCTAGTCTCCAAACCATCGGCAACGGGGCTTTCCGCAACTGCGACAGCATCTATTTTCTCAATACCGGCAATTCGCCTGCTCCCATCCCTGCCAATGCTTTCAACGACTGCGACCGTCTGTTTCAGGTTACTATAGGCAGCAACACTCCTTCCGTCGGCGATTCGGCCTTCCGCAACTGTTCCCGTCTCACTTCCGTCACATTTGGCTCCTCTCTCTCATCCATCGGTGCCAATGCCTTCGACGGTTGTGTCCGCCTAACCACTCCCGTCTTTCCCGATAGTCTCGTCTCCATTGCTGCTGAGGCTTTCCATGGTTGTTCCCTTTTGGGTGGCCAAATCACTTTTCCGGCCACTGTCACCTCCATCGGCAACAACGCTTTCACCAACACCGCTGCCCTCTCCGTCATCGAGATGTTGGGCAGTATGCCGCCAACCATCTATTCCAACACCTTTGCCTCGGCCACCACGGCCACTCAGGTGAGGGTCCCTTGTGGAGCAGTAATGGCTTATCTTATGGCTGACTATTGGAACGACTTCAACAACCTGTCCGAAGCCATTCCATACCGTCTCACCCTCAATGTCAACAATGCCGACTGGGGTACGGTCTCTGTAATACAGCAACCCACCTGTTCCAATCCCGTTGCTCGCATTCAGGCCACTGCCAATACCGACTATCATTTCATCCGTTGGAGCGATGGCATCGCCACCAACCCTCGCAATGTCACCCTCTCTTCCGACACTGTATTCACCGCTGTCTTTGTCTCCGACAACTCCTATATTACCGTCACCTGCAACGACTCTACCCGTGGCACAGTCTCGGGTTCAGGACTCTATAACTACTACGACACCGTCATGATTTCTGCCACTGCTTTTGCCGACTACCATTTCCAGTGCTGGAGCGACGGCAACACCTCCAATCCCCGTTACATCTTTGCCTCGCAGGACTCCACTTTCACTGCCATATTCCTCTCCAACAACGCCACCATCACCGTCCTCAACAACAACCCCGGCATGGGTACTGTCAGTGGCGGTGGCAATTATTATTACCAAGACCAGGTTGTCATCTCCGCCACTCCCAATTATGGCCACCATTTCACCATGTGGAATGACGGGAGTACCATCAATCCCCGCACTGTTCTTGTCTCCCAGGATTCCACCTTCATCGCTAATTTTGCAGTCAATCTCTACACCGTCTCTGCCCTGGCCAACAATTCCAACATGGGTACCGTCACCGGTGGTGGCAGCTATGCCTACCTCACCACTGTCGAACTCACAGCCACTGCCAGCCAAGGTCATCATTTTGTCCAGTGGAGCGACAGTGTCCTCTCCAATCCCCGTTCTTTCCAGGTTGTCAGCGACACCGCTTTCATAGCTCAGTTTGCCCCCAATAGCTACACTGTCACCGTCGCCTCTGGCGATACCACACTGGGCACCGTCTCTGGCGGGGGGACCTACAGCTATGGCAGCACCGCATTCATCTCCGCTGCTCCCGTCTATGGATGCCATTTCGTCCAGTGGAGCGATGGCAATCCCGACAATCCCCGTTCCCTCACCGTCACGGGCAACATCTCCCTCACGGCCCAGTTTGCCGTCAACAACTACACCCTCACGGTCATCAGCTCCAACTCTACCATGGGCACCGTGTCCGGCGGCGGCACCTACGCCCACAACACCTCTGTCTACATCTCTGCCCAGGCCAATCATGGCTATCATTTCGTTCAGTGGAACGACAGTGTCACCACCAACCCGCGGCAGATTGTGGTCTCATCCAATGCCACCTATACCGCAATCTTCGCACTCAACAGCTATAGCATCACCGCCGTCAGCGGCAATGCAGCCTATGGCACCGTCAGCGGCAGCGGCAACTACGACTATAGCTCCACGGCCACTCTCACCGCCACTCCCTTCAACGGATACCACTTTGTGCAATGGAACGATGGCAACACCGACAACCCCCGCACCATAGTGGTCACCGCCGACACTAGCTACACAGCCATCTTTGCCATCAACAACTACACCGTCACCGCTTCTCCCAACCTCATCTCTGCGGGTACCGTCATCGGTGGCGGCAACTACAACTATCAGTCTGTCGTCACCCTCACTGCGCAAGCCGCCGCCCATTACCATTTTGCAGAATGGAGCGACGGCATCACCGCCAACCCACGTACCCTCACCGTCACTTCCGACACGCTCCTCACGGCAATTTTCTATCCCGACACCCATCTCGTCATGGCACTCTCTGCCGATACCCTCAGGGGTTATGTCAGCGGTGCCGGCTTGATTGCCTACGGCTCCACGGACACCCTTACCGCCATCCCCCACCACGGCTACTACTTCTCATCGTGGAGCGACGGCATCACCCAGAATCCCCGCATGGTCACGGTCGTTTCCGACACGGCTTTCACCGCCCTTTTCCTCCCCAACATCTACTCCCTGCAGGTCTCCAGTAGCGACACCCTCATGGGCTCTGTCTCAGGCTCTGGACTGTTTGACTATATGTCGGAGGCCATCGTCACCGCCACAGCACTGCCTCACTACTATTTTGTTTCCTGGAACGATGGGGTCACCACCAATCCACGCCGTCTCACCGTCACCCGCGACTCCTCAATCGTTGCCCTCTTCCAAGCCGAGCCCCGCTACATGGTCACCGTCCTCAGTAACGACAACCAACTGGGCGCAACCACAGGCACTGGTCAATACTTCGGCGGTGAAGAAGTCACCATCTATGCAGCCCCCAACACCAGTGCACACGCTGTCTTCAAATACTGGGACGACGGTGTTACCACCAATCCACGCACCGTCCGTGTCCTTTCCAACTGCACCTACAAAGCCATTTTTGCCCTCCAGTCATTCAATGTCACGCTCACTTCGGCCAACCCCGAAATGGGTGCAGTCTATGGAGGCGGCGAATACGACTACGGTAGCGAGGCCACCTTGCTGGCACGTCCTTTCCCGGGCTATGCCTTCCGCAAATGGAGCGACGGCGACACCCACCTGCAGCGCACCGTCACCGTCACCCGCAACATCACCCTCCAGGCCATCTTCTACAACGCTGTGGGCATTGACGGGGTCGACTCCCTCGACATCAACGTCCTCACCTGCGGCCACGAAATTGTTGTCCAAGGAGCCTCAGGCCGTGCCGTCAGCCTCTACGACATCATGGGCCGCCGCATATCCACCGCCCAGCGTGCTTCCGACAGTGAGACCCTCCGTGTCCCTGCCGCCGGTGTCTATCTCCTCCAAGTCGAAGGTCTAAAAGCCCGCAAACTCATCGTCCGCTAATTGGGTAGGACACAGACCATGGGTTTGAACGGCACCCCGAGTCGGACGGAAGGGTGTACCGGGATTATTGTGTGGCGGCATTGAGTTCGCACAATTAACACTTTTGTCACGGTTGTATTACACTTGTTTTACACTTTTAAAGTGTAAAACAAGTGGGAAAAAAGTGTAAAACAATTGTGGATGCTATGGGGAAGGGGAGGGGGTGCAAAGTGCGTATGTCGGGATTTTTTGTTATCTTTGCATTCAAAACTATGGATTATGATAAGCTTTAAAGTACATAGAATGAGACTCTTTGTTTTGTTGTCGGCAGCGTTGGCGCTGTGTATGCCTTTGCGCGGACAGGATTCGGTGGCGGACTATAGCAAGGCCGTGAGGTTGTTGAACGGTGAGGGGGTGCAGTTGGGTGTGGCTTTGTGTGGCGGGTCTGCCTTCGGCTATGCGCACTTGGGCTTTCTGCAGGCTTTGGGCGAGGCTGGGGTGCGTGTGGACCGCGTGAGCGGCACGTCGATGGGGGCCATAGTGGGGATGTTCTATGCCGCCGGCTATTCGCCAAGGGAGATTGTGGACATCATCAAGCAGGAGCGTATGGTGAAGAAGACGAATATCTTCCGTCTTAATTTCAGGAACGACGGCGGATTGGCGGACTATGGACGTATGAGGGGGATGATGGCGAAATATATACCTTACAACAGTTTCGACTCGCTGAAGATTCCGTTCCACTGCTGCGTGGCGGACATGAACCACCTGAAGCCGGTGTATGTGTCGACGGGGGGCAACCTGAGGGAGTTTGTCAGCGCATCGGCATCGGTGCCGCGGGTGTTTGCCCCGGTGATGATTGACAGCGTGTATTATGTCGACGGCTATATCTTCAACAATCTGCCTGTCGAGCCCTTGATCGAGGCGGGCTGCAATGTAACTATAGGCCTTTACATTCAGCGCGATACGGTAATGGAGCGTATCGACAATCCGAGTATCATTGCTTCGAGGGCTTTCGCTGTCAATTCCAATCTTTGCACGATGGATCATGTGCCGTTGTGTACGTATGGAGTGGCGATGAAGGTGGGGGAATTGGGTAAGCTGGATTTCGACAAGATTGACGAGTTTTTCGAGTGCGGCTACAAGGCTGGGAAGGAGTTTTTGGAAAAACTGTGCGATGGTGAGGCGGTGAGAGAAGTTGTAGATTAGAGAGATGGGTCGGTGTGGCATTTTTTTATTTGCCATGTCGGAAAATATTTGTATTTTTGCATCCGATTTGGTCGCCGACGGGAGTTGTCCCTGAGGCGTTAATAGGGAATCAGGTGAGAGTCCTGAACAGTCCCGCTGCTGTGAGCTCATAGGAACCGCAGCCCCCGATACAAAGCCACTGTGCGACGTCATAGCCGCATGGGAAGGCAGGGCGGCGGAGAGCGAGTCAGAAGACCTGCCAAGTCGTTGATTTAAGGCTTTCGAGGAAAGAGCTGAAAATTGATGACACGGTGTATGCGTGTACGCGTGGTATCCCTTTTCACTTGTTTCATGTAGAAAGCTATTTTGTGGAAAACAACAAAATAGTTATAATAAAATGATAAAGAAAATTACTACATTTGCAATTGGTCTGCTTCTCACGGCAGGCCTGTGGGCCCAGTCGGGCAACAATGAGATGTATGGCCATGCCGCAAAAGGTGATGCCAAGAGTATCAGTTTTTCCGCTTCGGACATTGAGTTTTGGACGGGTACTGGCAGCAATCAGGCTGTGGTCATAGTTGGATGGGATGACAATACTGGCGGCACCAATTTTGCCTTGGCATGGGGTGTGCGCTGGAGCGGCACAGCCACAGCACAGAATATGCTGGATACTATTATGGCGTATGACAGTCGTTTCAGTTACTCCATAAGTGGCAGTTTTGTCACTGATGTGTCGTATAACGATGGTACGCTGGTGTCGGGTTCGGATCATGAATACTGGTGCTACAATGTGAACAATTCTATGGCATCGGCTTACCCATTCCAGATGATGACCAACGGCGATGTGATGGAGATAAGCAGCAGTTGCGATTTCTTGTTGACAACTGCCACGGCTGCTTCCAACCCCAATAATACCGACCCAGTGGATGCCACTATCGACACGAGCGACATTGTTTTTTGGGTAGGCAGTGGGTCTAATTCGTTGACTTTTGTTGTGAACTGGGCCGACACGGCTTTGGCCTGGGGCTATAGATTCTCCACCGAGAGTGTTTCGATGCAGACGGTTATCAACGACCTTGGAGCCGCCGACCCGCGTTTGACTTTCGGTGCAACGGGCATGTTGGACGACATCTGGTTTGTCGAGAATAACGACACGCTGAAGATTACCCCCGACAACTATTGGGAACATTCAGTGAACGGTTATATGTCGGCAGGCATGGGCACCACGTTCCACAACGGTGATTTCAGTCGTTGGGCAGACCCCGCCGGCGGTGTGGTTGTGGACAGCACTTATTATGATGGTTGGGGCTGGTTCTATACATACGCTTACCCAAGAACCATCTATCCAGTGTCTGACCCGTATGACACCCCCACGGATGCCACTATCAGTGCAGACGACATTACCTATTGGGTAGGTGAAGGTCCTTTCGACATCATCTTTGTTGTCAACTGGCCCGATACGGCTCTGGCTTGGGGCTACCACTTCAGTGCCCGCAGCACCAACCTGCAGAATGTGATGCACGCCATTGCCGCCGAGGACAGTCGTCTGGTCTTTGTGGAAGGCAGTTATGGAATTGATGACATCCTGTTTATCGAGAACGGTGACACCCTGCGGAAGGCTGAGAGCAGCTGGTGGGAACACATGTTGAATGGCAACATGTCGAGCGGACTGAGCCAGCAGTTGAATGACGGTGACTTCAGTCGCTGGGCTGACCCGACAGCCGGTGTTGTGGTGGACAGCACCTACGACACCAACTGGAATTATTGGATGTACACTCGTGTTTATCCGCAGACTATCACCCCTGTTAGCGAACCCGCTCCTGTGGATGCCCGCATCAGTGCGAGCGAGATTGAGTATTGGGTTGGCGAAGGCGAGAACGAACTGGTGTTTACCGTAAACTGGGCTGACACCGCCTTGGCTTGGGGTTACCGTTTTGCCGCCGACAGCGTGATGCTGGGTACGGTGATGGACGACATCGTTGCTGCCGATTCCCGTTTCAGTTATGTCAATGAAGGTTATGTGAGAGACATTCTCTTTGTGGAAGACGGCGATACGCTGGGTGTTACCCCTGGCAGCTGGTGGGAGCACATGGTTAACGGCATCATTTCCGCCGGAATGGGGCAGTGGATGCATAATGGTGATTTCAGCCGTTGGGCAGACCCCGTCGCAGGTGTGGCAGTGGACAGTGTCTATTATGAAGGCTGGGGTTGGTCTTACTTTTATGTTTATCCCCAAAGGATTTACCCTGTGAGTTCTCCTGAACAAGAAGTGGGTCCGTTCTGCGGTGCCGTTGGCACGGAGGGTTGCACGGCTGTGAAATACGACGATGGTCTTATCAAGGCTTGGGCAACGGGCTGCACACTGGTGCGTGGCTCGCAGAATCTCTCCAATCTGGATGCTCCCGTAGTGGACTATGGTACGGAAGAGGATGCAGTAGGTCCTGCCTCAAGCAGCACGATGGATGTGGTGAGCCTGGGCGATGGAGGCATGGCTACTGTGACCTTTGCCACTCCTATTGCCAATGGCGACGGCTATGACTTTGCTGTGTATGAGAATTCGTTCAACGACTATTTCCTTGAATTGGCTGTGGTGGAGGTGAGTTCCGACGGTGAACATTTTGTGCGTTTCCCTGCCACTTCGCTGACACAGACCCACACCCAAATCACAGAGCATGTTGACCCCACTTTCATCAACAACTTGGCTGGCAAATATCGCGTGGGCTATGGCACTCCGTTTGATTTGGAGGAGCTGCGCGACAGTGCTGATATTGATATTAACAGCATCACCCATGTGCGCGTGATTGACGTGGTGGGCAGCATCGACCCCCAGTACGGTACCTATGACGCCTTTGGCCACCTTATCAACGACCCGTTCCCCACTATCACCTACAGTGCCGGTTTCGACCTTGACGGTGTGGCTGTGCTGAACGAGAAAACAGGTATCGGAGAGGCCGCGACAACTGCCGTGAGAATGTATCCGAACCCTGCCAATGGCAATGTATGCCTGACCTTTGAGGCACAGAATGTGCGCAGCGAGGTGGCTGTGTACGATATGGCTGGACGTAAAGTGACAGCTGTGACAGTAGAGGCAGGAGCAAACAGGGTAAGCCTGAACACTGCAGCCTGGGCCGATGGTGTGTATATGGTGCGCATGGGCAGCAATGTCGAGAAATTAGTTGTGCGTCATTAATTTGAAATAGAAAGTCTCATTATCAACCATTAATGCCGAGCGGTTGCTCGTGAGAGCAACCGCTCTATTTGAATGAAACATGGAAACAGTTCCTTTTAGCATTACCAAGCGCGACGGCCAACAGGTGCGCTTCTCGTTGGACAAGATTATGAATGCCATCATCAAGGCATTCCAGTCGGTGGAAGAGCCTGTGGATTTGTCCACCCTCAACAAGATTATCACTCACCTCGACATCCACGACGGCATCACCGTTGAGGATATTCAAAACCAGGTGGAAGTGGCTCTGATGAAGGAGGGACACTACAAGGTGGCCAAGTCGTTCATGCTCTACCGTCAGAAGCATACCGAAGACCGTGAGACGATGGAAAAGCTGAACTTCTTGGTGGACTACTGCAAGGCAGAGAACGCCGCTACAGGCAGCAAGTACGATGCCAACGCCAACGTGGAGCATAAGAACATCGCCACGCTGATTGGTGAGCTGCCCAAGGCCAGCTTTATCCGTCTCAACCGCCGTTTGCTCACCGACCGTATCAAGAAGATGTACGGCAAGGAACTGGCCATGCAGTATCTCGACCTGCTGACACACCACTTCATCTATAAGAACGACGAGACTTCACTGGCCAACTATTGCGCCAGCATCACCATGTATCCGTGGTTGATTAGCGGCACGGCTTCCATTGGAGGCAACTCCAAGGCTCCGACCAACCTGAAGAGTTTCTGCGGTGGCTTTGTCAATATGGTCTTTATGGTCTCCAGCATGTTGAGCGGCGCCTGTGCAACCCCCGAGTTCTTGATGTATCTGAACTATTTCCTTGGGTTGGAATACGGCAAGGAGTACTGGAAGGAACCTGACCGCGTGGTAGACCTCTCCGTCAAGCAACGAACCATCGACAAGATGATTACCGACTGTTTTGAGCAGATTGTCTACACCTTGAACCAGCCCACGGGTGCCCGCAACTACCAAGCGGTGTTCTGGAACATCTCCTATTACGACCGCTATTATTTCAACAGCCTCTTCGGCGACTTTGTCTTCCCCGACGGGAGCAAGCCCGACTGGGAGAGCCTCTCGTGGCTGCAGAAGCGTTTCATGAAATGGTTCAACAAGGAGCGTACCAAGTCCCTGCTCACCTTCCCCGTGGAGACGATGGCTCTCTTGACTGAAAACGGCGAGTGCCGCGACCAGGAGTGGGCTGACTTCACCGCCGAGATGTACTCCGAGGGTCATTCTTTCTTCACCTATCTGAGCGACAATGCCGACTCGCTCTCCTCGTGCTGCCGTCTGCGCAACGAGATTACCGACAACGAGTTCAGCTATACCCTTGGTGCCGGTGGCGTGTCGACAGGCTCAAAGAGTGTGTTGACGGTCAACTTGAACCGCTGCATCCAATATGCAGTGGGCAACAATATCCCATACATCAAATATCTCTCCGACATTGTCGACCTTTGCCATAAGGTGCAGATAGCCTATAACGAGAACCTCAAGGAGCTGCAAAGCCATGGTATGCTGCCCCTTTTCGATGCGGGCTATATCAATATCAACCGGCAGTATCTCACCATCGGGGTCAACGGGTTGGTGGAGG
Source organism: Bacteroidales bacterium (assembly GCA_017530105.1). Classification (GTDB taxonomy): domain Bacteria; phylum Bacteroidota; class Bacteroidia; order Bacteroidales; family P3; genus Colimorpha. The sequence continues at coordinate 8,993 of JAFXMW010000143.1, read as the reverse complement.
GTGCCGAATTCTTAGGCATTCCTATTAACGACAACGAGCAATACCGCGACTATGTGCAGTCGGTGCTCGGTGTGGTGGAGAAGTACAACAAGATGTACCGCAGCAATGAACTGATGTTTAATTGTGAGATGATACCCGCCGAGAACGTAGGTGTGAAACATGCCAAATGGGACAAAGAGGACGGCTATTTCGTGCCGCGCGACTGCTACAACAGCTATTTCTATATTGTCGAGGATGACTCGCTGACTATCCTTGACAAGTTCCGCCTTCACGGTGCTCCCTATATCCAGCACCTCACCGGTGGCAGTGCCTTGCACCTCAATCTGGACGAACACCTGTCGAAAGAGCAGTACCGCCAGTTGCTCCGTGTGGCGGCGACTGAGGGATGCAATTACTTTACCTTCAACGTACCCAACACCATCTGCAACGACTGTGGCCATATCGATAAACGCTACTTGAAAGAGTGTCCCGTTTGCCACAGCAAGAACGTGGACTACATGACCCGTATCATCGGTTATCTGAAGCGCATCAGCAATTTCTCACAAGGCCGCCAGGAAGAGGCTCACCGCCGCTATTACCACAATGCTTAAATACCTTAACACCGACATAGTCTTTCAAGAGGTGCCTGACGAGACCTCGTTGGCCATCAACATCACAGGGTGTCCCTGCCGGTGCCCGGGTTGCCACAGCCCTTTTTTGTGGGCAGATACAGGTCACCCACTCAATTGTGATACCATAGACAGCATGATAGCCGAGCATGGCGACAACATCACCTGTGTCTGCTTTATGGGCGGTGACTCTGCACCCCACGAGGTGGCAACCCTTGCCGCCTACATCCATCAGCGTTATCCACACCACAAAGTGGCGTGGTACAGTGGCCGGCAGTACATCCCCCACTACATAGACAAACAGCAGTTCGACTACATCAAGGTAGGCCCCTACATCGCCCACCTCGGTCCCCTGCAGTCGTCCCTCTGCAACCAGCACATGCTAAAACGCCAGCCCGACGGCACCTTCACCGATATCACCACCCGCTTCCGCAGAAAAGTCACATGACATTCCTCCACTACTTGATATTTCAATAGCAATATTTCCTATTTTTCCCAATCCGGCCAATTACGACAACCTTGATGTCATTTTCTGTCAATAGGTCTGTTTTGACCTACCAAATTAGATCGTAATGCAATAACATGAAAAACCCCGTCGAATTCGACAGGGTTTTCTTTCTTGGTTCCCTTGGAACTTTTATCCGTTTCCCGCAAGCAGAATCCATAATGCTAAGGCTTTTCGCTTGTCGGTGATATAATGATAAAACTGACGGTTGCGGTGCTTTCAAGAGCATTTGATACTGCAATCGAAGTTTTTATGAATCGGTGGAATGTTGTTTAATTATCCATGGTGAACTCGATAGATGTAATATCGTAGATGGCACTGGCTGCTCCTGTATATAATCTTACTGAAGCACTCGGAGTGCCAGTCCATATCAGCTTATGGACATCGGAATCCCATGACCACCCTGAAGGCGCAGTAAAATCAATATAATCACAAGTGATTTCAATCCTGGAAATAGATCCAACATTAGAAGTGAAGGTCAGTCCGCTACCTCTCCGAATACTCATATTGATTTTACCATCATAATAAGAAGCGCCATAAGAAGCTCCACTTATACTAATGCCGCCAGCTTCGTAGTCGTCTATATCGGTCCATATCACAGAGACGAGTTCCGGATGCACCTCAATAGTATAGTACTGGCCGGTTGCAAAGGAGACGTTGGACTTGGTATAGACGTAGTTGCTGGTACCGTCGGTGGCGGTAAGAGTGATGTCTTGTCCGCTGAAGCCGGGGATGGCCACGTAGAGTTCGCCGGTGGCTGATGAGGGGGTGACGGTGTAGCTGCTATTGCCTACAGCGACCACAAGTTGCGAGGCACTGAGTGTTTCTGTGCCGTCGCTGTTTTTCAGGGTGAACTTGACGATGGCTTGCTGGTTCTGGAAATCGGCATCGCCAGTAGTGGTAATCTTGCCATTGGCTACTGAAGCCACTGTGACGGTTGCCTCGGCGTAGTCGCAATTGGCAGCAATGTATTCCAATGTGCCTTCTTGCACGCTGTAGTCGGGGTTGAGGTATTTCAGCGTCAGTACGTCGCCCTCGGCGATTTCACCGGAGAGGGTGCCCATCAACACGGTGCTGGCACCGTCGCCCTGAGCTACCAGGTTGCCTTCGAGGTCGGCATTGCGGGTTACGTTGTAAACAGTCACGCTCTCGCCCTGAGCCCATGAGGCGTTGAGCGTCGTGCCGTCGAGTGAGAGGGCTTTGGTTGCGTTGTCGCCCTTTGCGGCGTTGACGGTCATGGTGAACGTGCCGGCTACCGGCTCACTTTCCTTGTTGCAGGAGACAAAGGCCATGCCAGCAATCAGCAGGGCGGCCAAGGTGCGGATAATGTTAGAATGTTTCATTGTGCTACCCTCCTTTTAACTCCATACTTGATTGTTCTCCGGGCTGTTGTTGTAACTGTTGCGCTCGGCATTAACACCTTCATCGGCAACGCTGCTGGAAGCGTAGCCTCGTTCGACTTTGACGACCATCACCGACACGTCGGGAGTCTCGTACTTTTTAATTTTTTGGTTTTTCATTAAGTGATAAATATTAAATTGATAAAAAAAATGGCAAAATTGCAGCAGTCCCGCGTAGTTTTTAAATAGAGAAAAAAGATAATTCTCGCCAATGCATACGATTGTTGACTGTGTCGTATGTATAGTTGACAATCGGTGTGATATAACAATATTTTCTAGTGTTATTCTATTCGCGGATTGCGATGCAAAAATACACTTTTTCCGAGAAATAATAATTTTTTTGTGTTGCTTCCCTTCGGCCGCGACACTGTAATCTACAAAAGGGAAACAAAAGAGGACGACAGTCATGGAGGACTTGATTTTGCAATATTTGAGTCGCAAATGACCCAATATTGATGCAGCAATCAGCATGTGGTAGAGTTAAAGTCTGTTAAATCTTCATTCCCGGTCTCCTTTATTCACCGTGTTACTTACCCCAAGGTATGTAGCTAACTCCAGGGTACCTTCTTGTGAGGTCTTGGGAAAGTATGTATTTTTGCATCGTCAAAATAAATTAAACAATAGTAATTATGAAACAGATTGAGACAATCAGAACTGGCAAGAATTATGCCGCAGTGAACGTGGGTAAAATGAATGAGATTATCGAGCACGAACTTCCAATGGGACCCGATGTCACTATCAAGGGCAAGGTGTTTGTCGGACAGGCTGTCGGTGCCACTGGCAGCGAGTTGTCGTTCCAAACCTTAGTCCCTGGTCAGGACAGTGGTTTCCTCCACACCCACAAGACCCACGAGGAACTCTATTTCATCCTCAAGGGTGAAGGACAATATCAGGTGGACGGTGAAGTATTTCCCGTCAGCGAAGGTGCTGTCATCCGGGTATCTCCCGATGGCAAACGCGCATTGAAGAACACAGGCAGTGAAAATCTTACAATGCTCTGCATCCAGTACAAGGCCAACTCCTTCACCGAGGCCGACAGCCCCATGACCGACGGCGTGATACTGCAAGAGGCGCTGACTTGGTAATGGCTTGACACAATCAGCATCATACAGGCGGACAAGACGGATTGTCCGCCTGTTTTAAGAAAAAGTTGTATCTTTGCACATTCAAAACATCGATATGAACAAAGACTTCATCAAAGACCCCTTCTTCCCCGAATGCCCCATCCGCAATGTGCTGGCACGCATCGGCGGCAAATGGACGCTGGCAGTAATCTATACGCTGGGCGGTAGCGAGACACCGTTGCGATTCAAGGACATTGAGCGAGCCAACCCCGACTGCTCCCAGAAGATGCTCACACAGACCCTTCGCGGACTGGAGGCCGACGGTCTCATCTGCCGTACTGTCTATCCCGAAATGCCACCACGCGTGGAGTACGCCCTCACCGACCGCGGACGCTCGTTCCTCCCCGTCATGCGCCAGTTACTCGATTGGGCATACCACAACCTCCACGACATCATCAGCGACCGCGAGAAATACCATGAACAGAATTGAGAATATCGACTTCTGCATCCGTTATCTGATGCAGCAGAACAACGTCGAGGCGGAGATTCCAACCACCCTGGCCGAAAAACAACGGTTGTTACGGGCATTAAGCAACATCTGGGAGCCGCAACCGCTGAGCGATGAATTTCTTGCTGCTCAGGATGCAGAATTGCAAGCACAACTGACCGACAAGGGCGTGGTGGAAAATGCAGGAAACCTTTGGCAGGGGGACATCACACGACTCCAAGTCGATGCCATTGTCAACGCTGCCAATAGTCAAGGACTCGGCTGCTGGCATCCGTTGCACGCCTGTATCGACAACGCCATCCATTCGGCTGCGGGGCTTCAACTAAGGCAACAATGCAATGATATCCTTCAAGGCGGCATGATTGCTACCGGCGAAGCCATCATTACGCACGGCTACAACCTGCCATGCAAGTATGTCATTCACACCGTGGGGCCTATTATCCCCGACGGCATCCCCACCTCTCTGCAAGAGGAGCAACTGGCGGCTTGTTATCGCGCTTGTTTACGCCTTGCCGAAATGAACGGCTGCCACTCGATAGCCTTCTGCTGCATTTCCACTGGCGAGTTCCGCTTCCCCAATAAGCGCGCCGCCGAGATTGCAATCAACACAGTAAAACAATCACACAATAACACAATCAAAGTTGTGTTTAACGTCTTCAAGGACATCGACTATGACATCTACAGCAAGTTACTCGGAAAGAATTAGCTTCCTTCGCCAAGCCGTTCAGGAGGCCGACCACATCATTATCGGTGCAGGCAGCGGCCTCACTACTGCCGCAGGCATCGACTATGCCGGCGACGACTTCCGTCGCGAGTTCGCCCCATGGATAGAGCGTTACGTTTTCACCGACCTCTACACTTCGTCGTTCTACCCTTTTGAGACTCCTGAAGAATACTGGGCCTACTGGGCAAAGCACATCTGGTTCAGCCGCTACCGCACGGGTGCCACTGAACTGTACAAGACGCTCCTCCATCGGTTTCCCGAAGCGTTCATTGTGACCACCAATGTCGATGCCCAATTCGAGCTGGCGGGATTCCCTACAGAGAGGATTTTCGCCACACAGGGCGACTACTGCTGGTTCCAGCCTGCTTCGGGGTCGCCCAAAACGCTTGTCGACAATCGCGAATGGGTCTTCAGCGTGCTGCCACATATCCACGACTGCCGCATTCCCACAGAGATGATTCCCACCATGCCCGATGGGAGTCCTGCCTCATTGAACCTGCGTGTTGACGACACCTTTGTCGAAGATTTCCATTGGCACCAACAGGCGCGCCGCTACACCGACTTCGTGCAGCGGGCCTCGCAGGACAACCTGCTATTGTTGGAGTTTGGCATTGGCTACAACACCCCTGGCATCATCCGTCTCCCCTTCGAGCAGATGGCGCAGCGGTTTCCCCATACCACCCTCGTCCGATTCAACCGCGACAACCCCGAACCCTACATCGAAGATATGCCCCGTTTTGCCGCCTTCACCGAAGACATCGCCACCGTAATCAATCTGCTGTAGGCAGGCAGACAATGTTTTCACCCTTGTATTACACTTGTTTTACACTTTTAAAGTGTAAAACAAGTGGGAAAAAAGTGTAAAACAACGGTGAAAAGCCCCAACCCAAGGCACCTTAAACCCAAATCGGTCGTTTAATATAACACAAATGTTATATTGCATACAAATACAACTCTTTACAATGCTAATTCTCTAATGACCTATTGTATGATGGAGTTCATCTCTTTACTTGATTCATTCGTATTGTTGATAGCGGGCTTTGACAGCCGTGTGCATGCTGAGCAACTGAGTACTGGGAATACTTACTCATTTGGTTCGATTTTGTAACTGTTTTTTTAACATTCGGGGCATGTCTCTGTAACGTATTCCGACCATCATGGTAAGTGTTTTCTGCATGGTGACAAAAGCCGCAAAGAATATGATGATGCCCAATACGTAGTCGTACCAAGAGGCAAGGTGATTATTGGCGAGATACCACAAGAGAAAAATACCCGTAGCGGCCTCGAGCCATGCTGTAGCCATTCCGGGTGTATACATTCTCTTTAATCGGAATAACTTGATGCCTAAAGTGTGTACCAGACCTTCGAAAATACCGAAAGTGGCAATTGATACAGCGAACATTGCGTTATCGTCGAAGATGAATGGCACAAGGGTTATTGATATTAAAAGAATGCTTGTGGGTATTCGGCTTGCCCTACGCAGGTCATCGGTCAGTTCCCTCTCGATAAGACCAGATATCAAATCAATAAAGCCACCAGGGTATGCACCTTCTTCCCACTCGTGCAGAATGAAGAGGAAATTGAACACCACCACGAATCGCTGCACATCGGACAAGCCGTCCATCATCGAAGTGATTACCATAAAGAGCATTGCAAGCACTGTGTAGATTTCCAGTGCATAATGTTTGATGAATTTACACATGTCTTTTTTTTTATAGATTACACATTACGATTGTTTGCGCCAAAGTGTGGCAATGCCGTGTTTGACATCGAACTCCTCTGCCTGATACGGGGCAAATCCATAGGTTGTTTTGCGACTGCGGCAGGTCAGGATGGGGAGCAGGATTATTGCAACAGCCACAATGGGAGATGCCACTAAAGGACCCCACCAGTAGTAGTGCGGCACAGCGAAATGGGTGGCAATATACCAAAGGTAATACACACCCATCGGCAGCATAATGAAGAGCGATGAAAGACATCCCGGCGAATACCAAGCCTTAAGCGAGATGTTCAGTTTCAAGCAATGCATAAACACCTGCGACATCGTGAAGTAGGCAATGAATATGCCCAGCCATAAGCAGTTGTGGCAGAAAATGCCGACGATATAGAGCGTATAGGCAAGGAATGTGTTGACAATCGTTGCACTCAGCTCGTTCAGCGGATAGCGGGCAATGTCATCTTTCTCACCAAAGAGGGCGCGGTTGGCAGCAGCCGGAAATCCACCAGGAAACACATACTCCTCGAACTGGTGAAAGAGCAACGCCATAAAAAACAGGATCGTCAGTCTCTGCGTGGTGGAAATAAAGTTGGATGTCAGACCGACAAAGAAAGCCAACAGTACGAAAAGTAAGCCTCCAATAGCTGACCAGTACCTGCAATAAAATCTGAATACTTTCATAATCAATACTTTTTGTGTTATTATACTTTTTTTTTCAGCTGCAAAATTACTACCAATCTGAGGAATAAAAAGCCACTATTCAAGACAAAAATATCCATATTCTCAACTCAAGATGCAATATGCAAAGGAAAACGGCGTTATAATAGCACAAAAAACGCACCAAAGATGGCAATTCGATACTTTGACACAGAAAAAATATCCAATGAGCTCTCGCATTATGGCTTTCGTCGTGTTGGAGAATATGGATTTAACTTCCACACACCGTTGCAGCAAAACCTCTCTTTCTTTCTCGAAGGCCAACCTTATCGCCTCACTGAAGGCAGGCTCCTGATGGTGCATCGCGGAACAATAGATTTGGAACTTGATTTTGAAGAACACCACATGCAAGCTGGTGACATTGCATTTGCAATGCCCAATTCATTGGCTATGGTGAACCGACTGAGTATGGATTGTATTATAAGCATTGTGACGTTTTCCCGAGTACCGACGGTCGATGGGCGACAGGAATGCTTCATGGCACGTTGCGATGAGGGTACACTAACGAGAATAGAGAAATATATTGACCTAATAACCATACAGGCGAAACGAGGGGATGTGTGCACAGACATTGTGTCACGCTTGTTTGATTCCCTGATTCTCGACGTGCAAAGTCTCAGTTCGGAAACAACCCCGGCACAAAAAGAATCCTTTATGCATCGCTTTTTGCAACTCCTCACACAAGAAGGTAGGGTGAAACATCCCATCGACTTTTATGCCGACCGCCTATGTGTTACAGCGGGATACGTTAGCACTATGGTGAAACGACATAGCGGAATGACAGCCTTGCAGTGGATTGACCGTGCTTTGGTGCGTGAAGCCAAAGTTCTATTGCACTACACGCAAATGCCAGTGTCCGAGGTTGCCGAAACGCTCGGCTTCGCTACCCCCTCATTCTTCATCCGTTTCTTTCGCCAACAGACAGGCATAACCCCCTTGCAGTTCCGAAAACTTGCATAAACACTCAAAGGCACTCTGAAGAGGTTTATCAAAAGACCCGAGGCTGCGAGAAATCTCACAGCCTCGGGCTTTGCATGATGGAGCTCATCGCTTGTCCTTCACTCCGTACTTGATCCACTCGTACTGCGGATAGCGGGCTTTGACAGCCTTTCTCATGCTGAGCATCTGTGCCTTGAGGTCGGCAATCAATTCCAGATTCTCATGTGCCTTGAGAGTGGCCTGCCGACGCAGTTTATCCACCTCGGCATCCTTTTGCCGCAAATCTTTTGCCGCCTCTTCCAGTCGGTTGATGGCATCGGTGGTGATGCCGATTTCCTGCGCTTCTTTGAGATGTTTACGCAGACCGGCTACGAGCACATCTGCCTTGTCGATTTCGTTTAAATTTGTTACTGACATAATATTGTGTTTTATAGTGATTTTTTTAGTCCGTTGCTGCAATTTCGTTTTCGCGGATAATCACATCGGCAATAGCGTCTGATTCATTTGATGGTTTGACTGTTTTGTTGATGTTCTGTTCGTTACGCTGTGCTATGTTATTAGCGAAAAGTCGTCGTATGACAAATCGCACAAAAGGTTGAACAAAGAACATTTGTGAGAAATAGGCAAACGGTAGGTTATAGCATATCAAACGGAACCAACGGCACAGGAAGTCGATGACATCAAATCCTTTATAGTAAGGATAATAAAAGAAATCGGCCAACAAACTCATTGCCGGGCACATAAGGCAAACGGTGGCCGTGATGATAGCCGACTCGAATATCATAGGGTGATTACGGCGTGGGTCAAACTT
>JAFXMW010000142.1 GCA_017530105.1 Bacteroidales bacterium | reverse complement strand
GGTAGTTGTATTTGAATCCCACCTCTTTGAAACGCTTGGCAAGGTACATGGCGTTCTCGCCGTGTTTCTTCATGCGGATGTGGAGGGTGTGGAGGTTTTTGTTGATGGAGGCGGAGCGCATGGGATCCAGCACGGGGCCGAGGAGCATGCAGGTGCCGGTGTTGACGTCGATGAGGCTGTTGATGTATTCAGCGGAGCCGCAGATGGCACCAGCCACACAGTCGTTGGTGCCGTTGACGTACTTGGTCATGGAGTAGACGGTGACGTCGGCTCCCAGCTGGCAGGGGCTGAAAATCATGGGTGTAAAGGTGTTGTCGACGATGAGTTTGGCACCGGCGGCATGGGCGATTTTGCTCAGTTCGGGGATGTTGGCGATGCGGAGCAGGGGGTTGTTCATAGTCTCAGTGTAGAGGACTTTGGTGTTGGGGTGCTCGGCGAGGGCTTTCTTGACGGCGTCGAGGTCCTGCATGTTGACGAAGGTGGTCTGGACGTTGAATTTGGGGAGGTAGTTGGCCAGGAAGGCGAAGGTGCCGCCGTAGGTGGTCATGGAGCTGAGGATGTGGTCGCCGGCCTTGACTTCGTGGATGAGGGCGGAGGTGATGGCTGCCAGACCCGAGCCGGTGACCCAGGCTGCCTCGGTGCCTTCCATGGCTGCCAGGGCTTGGCAGAGGGCGAGGTTGGAGGGGTTCCAGTGGCGGCTGTAGAGGAAGAAACCTTCGGTTTCGCCGTGGAAGGTCTCGGTCATGAGGTGTGCCTCGGGAAAGGTGAATGTTGCGCTGTCGCAGATGGCGGGGTTTACGCCGCGGTTGGAATCGCGGGCATCCAGACGCTGGATGGCTGTTGCGGGATCGAATTTCTTCATGATTTATAGTGTTTTTATTGTTAATTATTTTGTATTCTTTGTGTTTTTTCTTTATTCTCAGTGTTTTTTATGTTGAATGTGGGCTATTTGTAAAGCAGGAAGATGGTGGGTCGGCGGTTGAGTTCGGGCGGGTCGTTGAGCCACAGGCGGGCCATGCGGGTGCGGATGAACTGGGTGGGGAGGGTGAGGTCGCAGGCCACACAGATGCGTGTGGTGGGCATGAGCCGTTTGGCCATGAAGGCTAAGAGTTTGTCGTTGCGGTAGGGGGCCTCGATGAAGATTTGGGTTTGGCTGTCGCGGTAGATTTTGGTTTCAAGGATTTTGAGCTGGGCGGTGAATTTGTTTTGGTCGACGGGGGGATAGCCGTTGAAGGCGAAGTTTTGGCCGTTGAAGCCCGAGGCCATGAGCGCGAGGAAGATGCTGCCGGGGCCTACGAGGGGGAGGATTTCGATGCCTTGGCGGTGGGCCATGGCGGTGATGAGGTTGCCGGGGTCGGCGATGCAGGGAAGGCCTGCCTCGCTCATGAGGCCTACGTTTTCGTCACGGGCTATGGGGTCGAGGTAGTGGGTGATTTCGGTTTCGCGGGTGTGCTCGTTGAGTTCGTGGAATGTTACGTCGTCGATAAGGCCTGTGTAGCCCATGCGTTTGAGGTTGCGCCGGGCGGTGCGGGTGTCTTCGACGATGAAGGTGCGACAGGTGTTGAGCAATTCCCTGTTGTAGGCGGGGATGCTGAGGTCGGGGTCGCCGTCGCCTATGGGGACGGGGAAGAGGATGAGTTTGGCGGACATTAGATCATTTTTAGGAATCCTACTTCTTTTTCGGTCAGTTCGCGGTAGCGGCCGCGCGGAAGGTCTTTCTTGGTGAGGCCGGCAAAGACCACGCGGTCGAGTTTGTGGACTTTGTAGCCGAGGTGCTCGAAGATGCGGCGGACAATGCGGTTCTTGCCCGAGTGGAGTTCCACGCCCACGACGCGCTTGTCGTTGGCGGTTTGGACATACTGGATGTCGTCTACGTGTACGGGGCCGTCTTCCAGTTCGATGCCTTCAATCATTTTGCGCATGTCGTCGCGGGTGACGGCTTTGTCGAGTTCGACTTGGTAGATTTTGTATACTCCGGTGGAGGGGTGTGTGAGGTGGCGTGCCAGGTCGCCGTCGTTGGTGAAGAGCAGGAGGCCCGTGGTGTTGCGGTCGAGGCGGCCTACGGGGTAGATGCGCTCGGGGCAGGCACCGTCGATAAGCATCATGACGGTTTGGCGTTCCTGCGGGTCGTCGACGGTGGTGATGAAGCCTTTGGGTTTGTTGAGCAGGAAGTAGCGTTTGCGCTCGGAGTGGAGGGTTTCGCCACCGTAGTTGACCACATCGCCTTCGTGGACTTGGTAGCCCATTTCGGTGATTACTTTGCCGTTGACGGAGACACTGCCTGCAGCGATGAGTTTGTCGGCTTCACGGCGCGAGCAAATGCCGGCGTTGGCTATGTATTTGTTGAGGCGGATGGTGCCGTCGTAGGGTTTGGGCGAGGGGGGAGGGGTTTTGGGTTTGCGCTGCGGGGGCTGTTTTTTTGTTTTCGGGGTTTTAGCGGCATCGTCGGCATGGCGTGTCGGTTTGGAGAAACGGCTTTTCCTGTCAGCGGGATTGGCCTCGGTGTTGCGGGCGGGACCGTTTTTGCGGCCGTGGCCGGAAAAGGGTTTCTTTTGGTCGGCATCGGGCTTTGCAATGCGCGGACGGCGATGGCTTTTATTGTTATTGTTTTGTTCCATGATTGTTTTTAGAATCGCATTTTGTATGGAAAACTGGCATCTAATTCTTGTTTGTTGCGGAGTGCGGCCACTTGGTCGGCAAGGCGCAGGAGTATTTCGAGCTGCATGAACTTGAGCCATGAGATGGCTTTGTCGTCGCGGCGGCAGGCAAGGGCGAACATTAGGTTGGCTTCGTGAAGGTTGTTCTGCACCCACTGGCGGGCACGGCTGTCGCCGTCGATGGCGTGGCTGAGGAGGCCGAGCCAGTGGTAGTTGTGCTGTACAAGCCATTGTTCGGCTTCGATGTCGTCCTGCAGGAAGTTGCTGAAGGCGGCGAGTTCGGTGTAGCCGGCAGAGACAAGCCATTGGAAGAACTCTTTGCTCCCCCCAATGGCTTGCTGGAGGGCCAGCAGCACCCGGGGGCTGTAGGATAGCAGCCCTTTGCGGCGGAAGGTGTCGGTGGGTGTTGCGGCGGTTGTCGACATGGCGGTTATTGTCTTATTTGGGCACCCAGCTGGGTTTCGAGGTTTTTCTGCAATTTGGCCATGACGGCTTCAATCTGTTTGTCGGTGAGGGTTTTGTCCTTGTCCTGCAGGATGAAGCTGACGGCGTAGGATTTCATGCCTTCGGTGATGCCTTTGCCTTTGTAGACGTCGAAGAGGCTGACCTGTTTGAGGAGTTTCTTCTCGGTGTTGAAGGCCACTTGTTCAATCTCGGCGAAGGTGACTTTGTTCTCTAATATCAAGGCCAGGTCGCGACGCACTTCGGGGTATTTGGGTATCTCGGCGAAGAGGACTTCCTTGGCGGGGTAGTTCTTGAGGATGAGCGACCAGTCGATGTCGGCATAGAAGACTTCTTGTTTGCAGTCCATGCGCTTGAGGGTGTCGCGGTTGAGGCGGCCTATGGAGCAGAGGGTTTTGTGGTTGTCGCGGTAGACGATGTCGATGCCTTCGGAATAGTAGTGCTCGGTGGCGGGGATGGTCTGCAGGCGTGAGAAGTTGACACGCATACGGCGCAGGATGTTCATGACGTGGGCTTTCAGGTGATAGAAGTCAACGGGAGTGGAGGGGTTTTTCCAGTTCTCGGCTTCGAGGTTGCCGGTCATGAAAATGGCAAGGTGAGGGGTTTCGATGTATTTCTTGGTGACGGGGAGGTCGCAGTCCTGTGCGGTGGCATCGGGGGCGAGCTGGTAGGTGCGGCCGAACTCGTAGAGTTTTTGGTCGTGGATTTTGTAGTTGAGGTTGCGCACGATGCACTCCATGCCGCAATAGAGGAGCGTCTGTCGCATGACGTTGAGCTCTTTGCTGAGGGGGTTGAGGATGTGGATGCTGCGGGCGGCGTCGAAGTCGGGGTTGTTTTCGAAGTACTCCGACTTGGTGAGCGAGTTGTTCATGATTTCGCTGAAGCCGTTGTAGGTGAGCAGGTCGCTTACAATGTTCTTCAACTGGTTGGGGTTGGGTTTGGTTCCGAAGGAGAGGCAGCTGCTGATGCGTTCGTCCACGTGGATGTTGTTGTAGCCGTAGATGCGCATGATTTCTTCCACCACGTCACATTCGCGGGTGACATCCACTTTGCAGGTGGGGATGCGGAGGGTCATGCCGTCGGCGGTCTCGGCCACTATCTCGATGTCGAGCGAGGTGAGTGCTGTGCGGATGGCTTCGATGGGGATGGTCTGCCCGATGAGGCTGAAGACTCGTTTGAAGTTGATGTCGACCTGGGCGCGGGGGATGGGGTTGGGGTAGATGTCCACAACCTCGGAGGCAATGGTGGCTCCGGTGAGTTGCTGGATGAGGTACACGGCGCGCTGCAGTGCCCAGCGGGTGATGTTGGGGTCGCAGCCGCGTTCATAGCGGAAAGAGGCATCGGTCTTGAGGGTATGCCGTTTGCTGGTTTTGCGGATGCTGACGGGATTGAAGTAGGCACTTTCAAGGAAGACGCGTGTGGTGGCATGGGTGACACCGCTCTTCTGCCCGCCGAAGACACCGGCGATGCACATTCCTTCCTGTTCGTTGCATATCATGAGGTCGCGGTGGTCGAGCTTGCGTTCCACTCCGTCGAGGGTGACAAAGGGGGTGTCCTGCGGCAGGGTGCGTACAATTACGTGGTTGCCCGTGATGGTGTCGGCATCGAAGGCATGGAGGGGTTGCCCCACTTCCATGAGGATGAAGTTGGTGACGTCGACCACGTTGTTGATGGGACGTATGCCCACGGTGCGCAGTTTGTTTTGCAGCCATTCAGGCGAGTCGGCCACATGGACATTCTCAAGCGTGATGCCTGTGTAGCGGGGACACAGTGCGGGCTCCTCCACGGTGACACGGACGCCGTTTTTGCCATTGGCAGCCGAAAGGTCGGCTACTTCGGGCCATTGGATGTGTTTGCCGGCTTGGTTGCGGGTGTTGAGCACTGCCACCACGTCGCGGGCAACGCCTATGTGGCTTGTGGCGTCGCTGCGGTTGGCGGTGATGGCCACCTCGAGGGTGTAGTCCTCTTCGAGGTGGAAATATTGCTTGGCGGGCATTCCCACGGGGGCGTCGTCGGGGAGCACCATGATGCCGGAATGGTCGGAACCCAGTTGCAATTCGTCGGCGGCACACAACATACCCTCACTGACGGCTCCGCGCAGTTTGCCTTTCTTAATCTCGTAAAACTCGGTGTCGGAGGTGTAAATCTTGGTGCCTATTTGGGCGCAGACCACTTTCTGTCCGGCGGCAACATTGGGAGCGCCGCACACGATGTTGAGGGGTGTGCCGGTGCCCACGTCCACAGTGGTAAGGTGCAGGTGGTCGCTGTCGGGATGGGGCTCGCAGGTCAGCACTTGGGCGATGACCACATGCTCCAGTCCGCCTTTGATACTTTCTACTTTCTCCACACCTTCAATCTCCAGTCCGCTGAAGGTGAGCAATTCGTCAAGTTCATTGGGGGTGAGGTCGGTGTCGACATACTCACGCAGCCATTTGTACGATATTTTCATTTATGATTGTGTTTTATTGTTTCAATGTGTAAAGTTTGTATGTTTGGGTGGCAAGGCCTGTGGGACTGTATAGGTCCTGCGGCACGGGGTCGCGCCCGTCGGTGAGCAGGTGCCGGGGTGCCGGGGTCGGCATTTGCTGCAGGTCCACGCGTTTCAGGTCGATGTGTTTTTCGCGGTAATAATAGGCGTAGAGGCTCCATTCCTGGGCAAGACTCATGGGGATGCCCACCTGTTCGCCCTCTTGCAGGAGGGGAGCGATGAGGCGCATGTCTTCCTGCATGGCGATGTCGCGGCCGGGTTTCCCGTAGTGGATAACGTTGAGGACTATAGCTCCCGCCAGCGATACAAGGGCGAGAATGTACAAAACATTCCGGAACCCTTTGCCTGCGTTGGCAGTCCAGCGCGTCACAGGCTCATGGATTATTGCCCCTAACCCCACAGCCACGAGGGGGTAGACGGTGAGGATATAGAAACCGTGTTGTTTCAGGCTTATGGCTATGGGCAACACTCCCGCGAGGGCAAGCAATAGACATATCCAGAAGTTGCGCAGGTCGGCACGGGCAATGCGGCACCGCTCTTTTTTCACCATCACGCCTACAATCACCAAGGCAATAGCCCAGACGATGATGGTTTGTTCAAAGAAATTCCAAACGATGGTCCAGCGGTTGCTCACAACGGGGGTGTTCAGATTGCCCAGTACCTGGTGCGAGAGATAGGTCTCAAAGTATACCACCGACTCGGGAAAGAGCAGTCCCGTGGCGGCAAAACACAGGGCAAAAGTGCCCACGGCCATCAGCGTGTCCGACAGGGCTTGCAGCAAAGCACGCCCCATATTTGTGTGCCGTCCCATTGCCCAATCCACCACCCACACTATCATGGGCAGGGCGAAGGGATAGAGGCCTGTGAACCCTTTGCAGAGGAAAGCCAGAAAGAGGAATACTCCACCAAGGGCAGACCATAGCAGACGCTTTGTCGAGTTGTGGTGTAGCAGGCACAGCACCGCCGACAAGACAAATATCACCATGGTACATTCCAGCATGTTGTCGTGGGCGTTGCGCGACATGGCGGGTATCAGAACCCACAGCAGCAGGGGCAGCCATCCGGTACGTCGGTCATTGCCCAGACGATGCCACAGCCTCACTGTCAGCCAAGCTGTCAACACCGTTGTCAGCATGGTGAAAAGCCTTGTCACCCAGATATGGGTGCCGAACACTTTGTAGAGAAGAGCCAGCAGCCCCATAACCAGCGGGGGATGCTCGTAGAAGTCGGCAAGCAGCGATGGCGAATGCATCGGGTGCCAGAAGGTACAGGCCCCCGAAGCCATGTTGTCCGCCACATTGCCGTATATCAAGCCGTCCATAAACATACCCGTAGTCAGCAGCGAACCGCTGATTAGCATCAGGAACACCGATGCCACAAACGTGTATGCAGGCCAGCTCTTTTTCATAATGACTTATTGTCTGTCAGGTCTATCCCCCTCTGTCAATTTCATTAACACTATCAACCCTGGCTAATCTTGGCCCAAGTGTCCTTCAGCGAGCAGGAACGGTTGAATACCAGATGCTCTGGGGTGCTGTCGCGGTCGGTGCAGAAATAGCCCATACGCTCGAATTGGAAACGCTGAGGCTCTTCAATTCCGCGGTCGTTCACCACCATGTGGGCATCGGCCAGGGCAGGCTCCAGTTTGCAATTCTTCAGCACTTGCAGCGAGTCGGGATTGAGGTTGTCGAGGAAGGTCTTGCCCTCGGGAGCCTCGTCGGGGGCCTCGGTGGCAAACAGACGGTCGAACATCCTCACCTCTGCATCGATGGCATGTTGAGCGCTAACCCAATGCAGGGTGCCCTTCACCTTGCGGCCGTCGGGTGCATCGCCGCCACGGGTGGCGGGGTCGTAGGTGCAATGGATGCAGGTGATGTTGCCCTCGGCATCCTTCTCCACGCTCTGGGCGGTGACGAAATAGGCATAGCGCAGCCTCACTTCGCGCCCCAGACTCAGGCGGAAGAACTTCTTGGGAGCCTCTTCCATAAAGTCCTCGCGCTCGATATACAGTTCGCGGCTGAACGGAACTTGACGGGTGCCGTCGGCCTCGTTCTCCGGGTTGTTGATGGCTGTTAGCATCTCTGTCTGCCCTTCGGGGTAGTTGTCAATCACCAGTTTCACTGGGTTCATCACTGCCATACGGCGGGGTGCCACCTTGTTCAGGTGGTCGCGCAGGCTGTTCTCTAAACGCACATAGTCGATGATGTTGTCGCGCTTGGCCACGCCGATGTCCTCGCAGAAATTGCGGATGCTTTCGGGCGTGTAGCCACGGCGGCGGAAACCGCAGATGGTCGGCATACGGGGGTCGTCCCAGCCGCTTACATAACCCTCCTTGACCAGCTGGAGCAGTTTGCGCTTGCTCATCACGGTATAGTTGATGTTGAGGCGGGCGAACTCATACTGATGGCTGGGGAAGATGCCCAGTTGCTCAATGAACCAGTCGTACAGCGGGCGGTGGATGTCGAACTCGAGGGTGCAGATGCTGTGGGTGATATGCTCTATCGAGTCGCTCTGGCCGTGGGCGTAGTCATACATGGGGTAGATGCACCACTTGTCGCCCGTGCGGTGGTGGTTGGCGTGCAGAATGCGGTACATGATAGGGTCGCGCAACTGCATATTGGGGTGTGCCATGTCGATTTTGGCGCGCAACACCTTGGTGCCGTCCTCAAATTCACCCTTGCGCATACGTTCAAACAGGTCGAGGTTTTCCTCGATGCTGCGGTTGCGGTAGGGGCTGTTCTTGCCGGGCTCGGTGACGGTGCCGCGGCCGAGGCGGATTTCCTCCTGAGTCTGGTCGTCGACGTAGGCGAGTCCCTTCTTGATGAGCACCACAGCCCATTCATAAAGCTGCTCGAAATAGTCGCTGGCATAGTACACCGCTGCCCAGTCGAAGCCCAGCCAGCGGATGTCCTGCTGTATTGAGTCTACATACTCTGTGTCCTCCTTCACCGGGTTGGTGTCGTCGAAACGCAGATTGGTTTTCCCGCCGTACTTCTTGGCGAGACCGAAATTGAGGCAGATTGACTTGGCGTGACCGATGTGGAGGTAGCCGTTGGGTTCTGGCGGGAAGCGCGTCAGGATACTCTTGTAAGTGCCTTTGTTGAGGCCGTCTTCGATGATTTCTTCCAAAAAATTGAGAGACAGGTTTTCTTCCATCTTTTATAAGATATTCATTATATTGTGTTTATAGCATTATATTTAATTTACAACAACCTACAAAGATACAAAAAAAGTTTGACAAATCCTATTTTTTGCAAAAAGTTGTATCTCTTCTTGTGGAATATCTGCGGCCAAGACGATAAAACGTCCACAGTATGTCACTTTTCCCAAAGCAATCTCAAACTTCTTGAGGATGCATTCTTCAAATAACTGATAGTGGAGTAGTCGTAGAGTGTTTCGGTATTGGGAGGAGAAGAGTCTTTCTATACCAAGCAAAGAGATGCTGTTCAAACAACAAAGGATGTCCTCTTGAAAAGGGCATCCTTTGTTATTGTAACGCGGGGAGATTCCGCTTTTCTATAGCACTACGCTGAGTCCCATGTAGATGTTGGATGTGGTGGTCTTGGATTGTTCGTCGAGGTCAATGTCGAGTATTCCCAAGCTATAGCCTCCGAAAATACGGAAGTATTTTATGGTAAGGGCTATGCCCGCTGTGGCCTGGGGGTTGAAAGGCTTGTAGCCATTCTTTTTGTCATTCCATTGAAGTATGATGTCGTTGGTGGAGAGGTTGTTGGACACGGTGGTGCTACCTACTACGGTGTAGCTTGCCAGTCCTCCGGCAAAGAGCGTTAACCTTGATTCGTCGTTGAAGGGTACGGCAAAGTTCAGCAGCACGGGTACGTCGACTATCACTTGCTTCTCTTTCACGTGCGAGGAGACGAACAGCATGACGGTTTCAAACTCGCGGGTGTAGAAACGGCCTTGAACCCCCACGGAGATTCCCCAACATTCTGACAATTTGAGGTTGTAGTTCACCCCTCCGAAGAATCCCGTGAGGTCTCCCTGCGATGTGGTGCTTTCGAAGAAGGGATTGGTGATGGTGGGGAAGTTCTCAGAGGCATAGCCGAAGTTAATCCCGAAGTTCTGTGCCTTTATAGAGCCACCGAACAGCAGTGCCACAGCGAGAACTGCCCATCTCAGATTATGAATCCCCCTGTTTCTTGATTTCTCCATTTTTGGTTCTCAATTATCAATTTTCAATTCTCAATTAGAGGATGTAGCCCAGACCGAAGAAGAGACCGGAGGTGGTTGCCTTCACAGCGTCGGATTTGTCGAGGTCGAGGAATCCCATGCGGTAGCCGCCGAAGAGACGGAACACTTGATAGTCGAATGAGACACCGACAGCACCCAAAAGGTCGAGTTGCTGGTTGTTGGAATTCTTACCGTACCAGGGTGTGTCGAGGGAGGTGTTCGCGAATTTCTCAGTGACATTGGTGTTGCCGTTGAGGGCGTAGGCGGCTACGGGACCGGCAAAGACCGACAGGCGGGCGTCGGCACCGAGACGGATGCCGAAATTGAGCAGCACGGGGATGTCAATCAGCATTTGGGTTTCTTTGGTGGTTAATAGGTCGCCGGTAGTAGTCTTGAAGTTGTAGCGGGCTTGGGCTCCGATGGCGAGACCGAAGTAGTTGGTGAGGGGGATGTTGTAGTCAACTCCTGCAAAGAAACCAGTCATGTCGTGGTTGTTAGTCGAGGTATGGCCAAGAATGGTGGTGGCGGTGGTGGTTGTCTGCGGAGCATAGCCGAGGTTGATGGCCAGACGCTGGGCTTGTGTGTTGCCGGCAAAAAGAATTGCGGCGGCAACGGCAAAGAATACAAATGTTTTTTTCATTTTGTTTGTGTTTTAAATTGTTATTGATGTTTTTGATTTATTTCGGGAGGGAATGGCATCTGCAGCATCCGTTCCATATCGCTGTAGCGGTTGCCATGGGCTGCAACAAACAGTTTCACGGCATCGGGGTCCAGTTTCTTGTTTTTTATCAGTCGCCAACGGCTGATGATGTTGACTATTGTCTCTTCCTTCAGCGAGCCTGTCTGTTCCATTTCGGCGGTGGTGTTGAAGTTGCGGAACGAAAAACGCAGGTAGTTGACCATTGTGCCGTTGGGGTTGGACGGGCTGGCGCCCCGTCTGTCGTAGAAACTGTGTGATGTAACGGCTATGAGGAGGTTGTCGTTTTCGTCGGTGATGAAAAACTGGCAGTCGGGACTGAGCAGTTTGCATCCTTCTTTTTCGATATGAGCTATCACCTGGTTGCCGACAACGATTTCGCCGTCAGCGGTGACGGTGGTTTTCTGCCGTTGGGCGCATAGGGTGGCAGCGGAGGTAATCAGCAGGAGGGTGAGGAGGGCTTTCTTCATAAGGATGAGCTATTATTAGGGTTATCAGTCAAAAAAATGGAAGGCTGTACGCTGGCAGTAGTGCGCGCATCGGCGCCCGAGACATTGGCATTGGCGACACAGGAAAGATTGTTGACCAGATTGTCAAGGAAAGCACAAGAGCAAAACAAAATGCTACATGCCACAGTTACAACGTTTAACAACCTTTTCATGGTAAGAATACCTATTGTGTTTATAGGTGCAAAGATACATAAAAATCTTGAATTACACATAGTGTCTTGTGAAAAATAATAAAACTCCCCATCGGTGGCGGCAATGCACAACGCGTGAAAAAAGGCACCCCGTCGGGTGCCTTTCGATAGTGTTGCGGGGCAGTCAGCGCCCCGTATAGGTTTATTCCACCACCAGTTTTTTGGTAATGTCGCCCAGGGGGGTGTGCACCACGACAATATACAACCCCTTTGGCCAGTTTTTGACAGTGAAACTGGCGGTGTGCGACAGGGGTGTGACGCTTGTGTGCTTGGAGCCGCCGGAGCGGTAGATGTCAATCCCGTTGATGAAATAGTCGGAGAAGAGGGTGACATACTCTGTGGCGGGGTTGGGGATAATGCGCAGCCGGTTGTCCGAGGCATGGTCCGCTATGCCGGAGTTCCTTGTCAGCCACGTCACCCCGTTACTCCATTCGCTGTAGCGTATGGTGTCGGGTTCGCGGCACACGGTGCGCACGTATGCCACCATGGTGGCGCCATTGAGGACGGTGTCGATATAGCGCCATTTGTTGGTGTTGCAGGAGACAAAAGTGCCGCTGTCGGGGGCGGTGCCTTCGGGACCGTAGGAGACCTGGTACTCGTTGTATTCGCTGTTGGGATTCCAACGCAGTATGACGGTGTCGCCGAAACGGCTCATGAGTCCGAACCGGGTCACCGAGTCACACGGTGGGTATTCCATTGTCCAGATGGTGTCGTAGGTTTGGATAAGGGGGAAAACCAACCAGAAGTCCCTCCCCTTTGTCGGTACCCATTCGTTCAAGGGATAGTGGTTGTCCAGATAATTAATATGGGAATTGTCATACCTCCAGCGTATTTTCTGCTTCAACCAGGGCATCTGGCACTCCTCGCCATAGCGGGATCGATTGGGATTGATAAAACCACCTGGGCCTTCAGTGGTCATTGCACAATACTGCCCAAAGAGACGGGGAGGGAGGGGCTCTGTCTGTCCGCCGGTCTGCCATCCGGCAAGCCATTCTACATAAAGCTCTATATACTCAAAATAGTTACATGATACACCGACATAGAAAGAGTCATCCACATGTACGGGTTTGTCGAAATAGTGGTGATATTCATAGACGCTACTGTCGTCACATATAAGATAATACCTCGTGTACATGGGAGCATCACAGGTATAAATGGAACCCACAGGTGGTGTTCTTTCGGGCCAGAGAGTGTTATTGTATGCAGGGTTGAACACATCGATAGTGAACAATCCCTTCTGCACAAAACTGTCCGGAGTGGCGTCGTAAAGGTAAAGGTACTCCGACGGGAAAAGTCCGGAACTTCTATTTGAGTCACCTTGACTGTGTGGTCCACAAATTGTAGTCATCCACACTGTCAGCCCCACAATATCAGCCCCGCCCTCTATATAATTGTATTGCAGTAAGTCACCGGCCACACCATCTATATAAAAAGTGTCTTCGGTGTGGTAATAATATTGGAGATCCATGCCGCTTGTTACCATAGGATTGCCCGAATCAATCCATGCCGTGTAGTCGAATTGAATATATGGCCGGATAACCGTGTCTATGCGCACATAACCCTGCGCCGACACTACGCTGGAGACTAACGTTAGTATAACTATTGAAATGATTTTTTTCATGGCTCGATTCTCCTTATTATTGGTTGCAGATTCTGTTTACAGGAAATTCATATACAGAAAATGACTGTGAGAATGAAAAAACATTCGGGAATATTGAACAATGGTGACGGCCGTAAAACTGCATCGTGGGCGTTGTCTTGTAGCCTTTGACAAGTTCACTGACGGTGCAACGTGTGGTAGCCGACGGACTTTGTTCAAGATGAACATCAAGCTGTCCGATTATCGTTCCTGACAGGATGTAGCCACCGTTGACGAGGTCGTCCAGCGAATGCAGTCTGTAGCCTGGAATATACCGTGCCTCGTATGTCCCGGCATACACATTGGTCATGTCAATGCAGTAGATGTAGCTCCCGTATGTCCCCGAGGTAGGGCTGGTGATGTCGTTCAGCAACCACAGCATTTTTGTTGTTCGGTCGTATCGTATATCCCGCATCACGCAGGTATTTGTGGAGGGTGCTGTGGGCGGAATCTCGAGGCTGTAGAGCAGCGTGGGGCCGCCAGAGGAAAGTTTGAACACCTTCAGTGCCACCCCCGTACCCATGTAGGGCACCTCATAGTGGTAAGCCACGGCAAAGTTGTCATCTTCCAGAGCGGTTGCCCTCACTTTGCCTTTTATTACGTGGTCGTTAAAAAAGTATATGGTACTGCCTGGAATGGGGGGGAGAAAGGCATAGTTGTCCCCTTTGTTATGTACGACAAATTCAAGCCTGTCATAAGCGCAGTTTGTTGATGCCAGTGCGATATAGTTGTCGGTAACAACAAGGTCGGAGAACAGGTTGAAAGCGTCTTTGTTGTAGTGGAATGGTTTGTCATACCATGTCAGGTTGGGGAGGGAAAAAGTGGCACAACCATATCCCACGCGACGGCATCCGGGTTCGCTATAGCCGCCCACAGTTACGGTATCGTCGGCTATGAAAGCCACACATGTTGTAGTATCGTTATGGAAAGTTTCGATGCGATTAACCCCTGTTATATACATGTATGAATCAGTCTCACAGTTGCTATAAAGAAGATACATTGGAGTATTAAGGGGATATACATAGAATGTCACGTTGGGACTCATCAAACTGTTGATGCTGAAACAGGACAACAGTCCATAGGAGTACGTTGAGCCTAATATTTTTCCTCCAGCATATGCCATGTCTCCGTCAATACGGAAATCGTTGATTATGATGGAGGATGGAATGTTCACATACCTGACTGTGGGGGATAGGTTGTCGTGGAAGGATACAGTTTGGATTGAGCCTTGACGGGAATAGACAACATATTTGCCACCCCGCCATTCCCTAATGATAGTGGTATCTACTAAGATGGTAGGCGCTCTCCAAATAACGCTCTGCGCCGACAAAATGCCTGACTGCATAAGCAATAAAATAACGATAAAAAGTTTGTTTTTCATATAATTATAGATTTTAAATTGTTAGTAATTAGTTGCAAATATACGATTTTTTTTTTATATGCAAGTTTTTTTTTGTTTGTGGCGCTTTTTTGGAATGGTTTTCTGTTGTGTAAAATGTTTGTGTGGCCAGTGAAAAGCCGGCTTTGTTGCACCTCGATGCCGACATCTCAACAATAAAACGGCCTTTACTTCGTTAATGGGTGGAAAAGACTGGATGCCATGAAGAACGAAAAGTTTTCAATCCGCAAGCGGATAAAGAGTTTTGGTTATGCTTTTGCAGGCATTAAGGTGATGCTGCGCGAGGAGCATAACGCACGCATACATGTTGTTGCGGCAGTTGTGGCGGTGGCTTTGGGGCTGCTGTTCGGCATCACCCCGGGGGAATGGACGGCGGTGGTTATTGTCATTGCCATGGTGTTTGCCGCCGAAGCCGTCAACTCTGCTATTGAGCGGACAGCCGATTTCGTCAAGGCCGAGCGGGATGACAGGAAACGCGATATCAAAGACCTTGCCGCCGGGGCGGTTCTGTTGTGTGCCATCGGTGCCGCCGTGGTGGGGATAATCATTTTTTTACCTTATCTGATAAGTTTTATAAATTCACTGCTATGAGAAACACGACATTTACCCTTGCCCTGCTGGCCGTTGCCACGGTGGCGTTGCTCTCTGGTTGCAACAAACAGGCTCCCGAAGCATTTCTGTTCGACTTCTACGACAACTACCTGACACTTTCCTGCTCCGAGTACGACACCCCCGATTATGAACAGGTTCAGAATTGCCTGCACCAATACCTGTCGCAACGGTTGTATGATGAACTGGAGCAGAGGCGCGACTTTGAGCGCGACGACTGGTTGGACTATGACATCTTTATCCAGGGACAGGACTGTTGGCCGGGCATCTGTGCCGAGCGCATCACCCGTGTGGAGGAGACAGATTGGTATGACGTGACTATCGCCTTGCCCGATTTCAGCAGCCGCGACAGTGTTGTCGTCCGCGAACATGTCTTCTTCTACCTCCAGCAAGGCGACCACGGCTGGCAGATAGCCGCTGTCGACGACCTGCACAACCGTGTAGGCTCGGCACCCACCAAGGATGAGGCAGCCCTCAAGCAATGTCAGATGAAAAACATATAACTATTCAAGATATGTCCGCAGTACTTGGTGTCGTGAAGGACAAACCAACCAGACATTGGGGCGCGAAACCGACGGCAACCGCCTCCTTTCAGAAGCCCTGTTGCGTCTGCCCAACAGCTCAATGATGGACAATGTCCACACGTAACAATGCGTGACACTGTCCATTACACGGAAAAGCAACATTATTTGTATTGTAATTTCATTTTTATTTGTATCTTTGCAGTCGTAAACAATTAAAACATTATAGTCATGAAGAAATCGTTAATTATTGTAACTGTTGCAAGTATCCTGATGCTCGCCTCGTGTGCCTATTTAGACAATCTGGCCAACAACCTCTCCAGCATAGCCAATTTGGCCAACTGCGAATACTCGCTGAAGAATGTTTCCAACGTCTCCGTGGCGGGAGTCAATGTACGCAATCTCGCCAGTGGGCAGATTTCCGCCACCGATGTGGTAATGCTTGCCTCCGCCATCACCTCCAAGCAAGTGCCCCTTTCGCTCAACGTGAACATCGATGTGAAGAACCCCACCGACCGCAACGCTCTGCTCACCACCATGGACTGGGCTTTGGACGTGGCTTCGCAGGAGTTCGCCACAGGCACCACCAACCAAAACCACAACATCAACGCCAAGCAAACCACCACTGTCCCCCTCGGGGTGAGCACCGACCTGTACAGGCTTTTTTCCGGTTCGGGATTAGAGGCATTGAAAACCTTTGCCAGCAGTTTCTCCAAAGATGGCACCTCGTCGCAGCTCGGTCTGCGTGTGCGTCCCTGCGTCCAAGTGGCCGGACAGACCATCAAGTCCCCCTCCTACATCCAGATTATGAAACCCGCCACCACAGGCTCTTCCGGTCAGGGTACTTCGGGAACTGTCACCGATGGTATGAAGAAATCCTAAAGTGCCAGAATGGGTATGTAGCCGTCATTCAAGACATTGACCAGGTCTTGGAACCGGTTGATGGTTGCATTGCACTTATTCCCGTTGCGTGAAATTATCGGCACGCAACGGGTCTTTTTTTGCCCCGTTGTAGTTGGTTGAAATATAGTCGTTTGTTGTTTCGTTATATATCACATATATATCACATATAT
>JAFXMW010000141.1 GCA_017530105.1 Bacteroidales bacterium | reverse complement strand
GTGAGTTAATTGAAGCCGAGGAGGCGCTTGGCGGCGGCGAAGGCCGGCGTGAGGTCGGCTTTTTCGGCGCCGCGTGCGGCGCAGGCTTCCGCGAAGCGGCGGAACTTGTGGGGACCGGGCTTCAGGTTATCCATCACATGGCGATAAATCTTTGCTCCTCGTCAGATGTCATCAAAGGAGAACATAGGGTATTAATCCGACTTTCGCCGGGCTATCCCCTACCAGGGGGAAGGTTGGATACGCGTTACTCACCCGTGCGCCGGTCGCCATCAAACCAAGCAAGCTTGGTTCATGCTGCCCCTCGACTTGCATGTGTTAAGCCTGTAGCTAGCGTTCATCCTGAGTCAGGATCAAACTCTCCATTGTAAAAATGTATCTTAGCAAAGCCCAAAAGGGCTACGCTGTCTTGTCTGACGGCTTGGACGGACATCCAATCATTATCGAGCCAAAAAGCACCTTCAAATATTGACGGTTCTTGTTTCCTCTACCCGGCGGCAAAACACGTCTGCCGCCGCTTCTTGTACTACTTCATTCTGTCTATGTAACTGTTTCAAAGAACTCTTTCTTGGTGCCTCAGCAGGCGCTTTGCCTGTTTAGCGGATGCAAAGGTACGCACTTTTTCAATACCAACAAACTTTTTACCGCTTTTTTTGAAAAGAAAATGCAAGTTTTTCCAATTAGTTTACAAACTGCGCTCTTTACACCTTTTTATATAATATATAGGGGCCCGATTTTGGGGATTTTTGGCTTTTTGGGCGCGTCGGAATAGAGGTGCTTGATTCGGCCCAAAAGAGAAAAGTGGAAAATCTTTTGGTGGTTTGAATCAAAAGCACTAACTTTGCAGCACTAATTTCTTAAAACTATGAATAAGAGAATGCAAAAATCTGCTCTGTTTGCCGCCATCGGCACAGTAGTGTTGACCCTTTGCGCCTGCGAGCCCAAGCAGCCGGCACCCGCCAGTTTCGAACTTCCCGCCGTGGAAGACATTGTGATGTACCAGGTGAACCCCCGCGTGTTTGCCCCCGACAACTCGCTGAACGCCGTGGCGCAGCGCATTGACAGCATCCGCGACCTGGGCGTGAACGTGATGTGGGTCATGCCCATCTACCCCATCGGCCACGAGAAAGGCAAGAACTCGCCCTACTGCATCAGCAACTATACGGCTGTGGCCCCCGAGTTTGGCACCATCGACGATTTCCGCCATCTGGTGGAGGTGTGCCACGCCCACGGCATGGGCATCATACTGGACTGGGTGGCCAACCACACGGCGTGGGACCACCCCTGGGTGAAAGCCCATCCCGACTGGTACAACCATGATGCCGAGGCTGACACCATCATCCACCCCCGCCCCTTCGACTGGCTCGACGTGGCCGACCTGAACTACGACAACGACAGCCTGCGCCAGGCCATGGCCGACGCTATGCTGTTCTGGGTGAAGGAAGTGGGCATCGACGGATTCCGCTGCGACGTGGCCGACGAGGTACCTGCCGACTTCTGGCAGATGGCCATCGGCCGTCTGCGTCAGGCAGCCGCTCCGCGCCGCATTGTGATGCTGGCCGAGGGCAACAAGCGCGAGACCTTCACCGTGGGAGGCTTCGACATGAACTACTCGTGGGACTTCAAGGACTCGCTGCTCCATGTGTTCCAGGCAGGAGCACCCGCCTCGCACCTGATTGACGCCGACCGACTGGAGTACGACAGTCTGCCTGCCGGCAAGGTGAAACTGCGCTTCACCACCAACCACGACGAGTCAGTGGGCGGCACACCCGTAGGTCGATTCGGCGGTCTGCGCGGCTCCATGGCAGCCTACGTGGCCACGGTTTTCCTGCACGGCGGCGCACTCATCTACAGCTCACAAGAGGTGGGCTATCCCTCGCCCATCAACTTCTTCGGCTATGTGCCTGTTGACTGGCGGGCCAATCCTGACATCTACAAGGAGTACAAGCGCCTGATAGCCAACTACAACAAGTACGACGCCCTGCGCAAAGGCAGTATGACACCCTACCCTGCCGACAATGTGCTGGCCTTTGAGAAGAGTGACAACGACGACAGCTTCCTGATTCTTGTCAATGTGCGCAACGAACCAGTTGAAGCCGCCATTCCCGCCACGTGGAAGGGCCAGGAGGTGGAAGACGAGATGACTGACGAGGATGTGTTGCTGGGCGAAACACTCCCGCTGGCACCTTACGAGTACCGCATCTTTGCGCTGGACGATTAAGGGCGATTTCTGCGCAAAACGGCGGTTTCTGCGCATATTGCTAAAGGATTTGCGGGGTAGCAAAGGGGAATATTTGCGGAAAAATGTGTAATTTTGCACACACTATGACAGGAGCAGATATTCTCATTGCAGCCATTATCATTGTGCTTGTGGTGTCATTCATCATCACAATGGTGGTACTGAACAACAGCGCAAAGCGGATTATCGCCGCCAACACGAAGTTGGTGGCTGACCAGAACACGCTGCTGGAGCAGAACAAGATGCACAGTGACGAACTGGAAAAACGAATCAACGAACTGGAGGAGCAGCTGAAGTGCCAGGCTACCGACAAGGTGACGCTGCTGCGCGAACAGACACGACAGCACCGCGAACACATCGAGCTGACGGCCGATATGACAGACGAGGAGCTGATGATGTGGATAGACGAGAAGATGGATGAGACCCGCCTCTTCACTGACACCAACCTGACGCTGAAGACGATGGCCAAAGCCCTCGGACTGACGCAACGGCGACTCGGCGGCCTGTTCAGAAATAACGAGAAATACAGCAGCCTCGGCGATTACATCAACGAGAAGCGGTTCCTCTTAGCCTGCCGGCTGTTGCGCGAGG
>JAFXMW010000140.1 GCA_017530105.1 Bacteroidales bacterium | reverse complement strand
TTCCGGTGCTGAGTTTGCAACCGCTCATGGTCATTGCGCCCATCAGGACCAGACCCAATGCTACTGAAATTCCTATGCGTTTCATAACTTAATTTTTTTCAATTTTCAACTTTCATTTTTCAACTTTTTAATATTTCATGCGTTTCAGCCTATATGCTGCCCACCAGAAAAACACCACGGTCAGTACAATGCCCCATGCTGTTGCGGCCCAATATGCAATATTGAAACCTCTCACCGGGTCGACGGATTGAAGGATTGCCTCCACCCAGTTGCCGTTGAGCATCATGGCACCCATGATGGGAGTGCAGACAAGATTAATTGCGAAACTGATAAGCCATGTCCACAACAGGGTTTGCAACACTTTATGCTTCTTGAAGATTGTGTTGGTAAACAGGAACAGTGCCACGTAGTTCAGATAAGCCACCAGACCATACAGCACAACCTTGCCCGGAGTAACCACCTCGGTGAACACTCTCACTTTTTCCGAATCCATATTGGGAACATTGCCCGATACCATCAGCCTGTAATAGTCCAAGCCTCCGGCCAGATAGTCGGTCTGCCACAGCCATCTCCTGTAAGGGCCAAAAGGCAGCAACGTCAGGAAATAGTCAAGCACCATGCTCCCGACGAAGCATAGCAACGGGCATATCACGATCGTGAAGAGCAACATGCTCAAATACTTCTCCAACTTCGAAGCGGGTAACATGGCAAAATAGATGCCCTCTTTCTGAAGGTTGCAGGTGCGGTACATGCGCGACGGGGTCACAATGACAGCCAGTGATACCACGCAGGCGATGAAACCCCAGCGCACCTCCGGCACTATTGCCGGCAAGTCCTGCACTCCACTGAGTGCCCACCAAAACAGCCATGCACCCAATGGCAACAAGGTAATAATCAGAAGCGATGTACCCGCGTTCTGCCATATATTGCTGAAATCCTTACGGACCAATTTCACAAAACGGGACCATTCAAATGTCTTATTCATAACGGTTTATTATTTATAGGTTTTTTCTGAATAATCTGATAACTATGAATACTCCGATACTTTATTTAAAGAGTTCTTTCATCAAGTGCTTGTTGCGAAGCACGGCGTTGAACAATGCCTCGATGTTCACCTTGCTCTCGCTGCCGTCGTTGTTCACACACACGTTCATGCAGCCGCCGGGCATCTGCTCGGAATACAGGGCGCCGTCGACAGGTGCCGCGTCGTACGAGAAGGTCAGCTTACGGGTCACCTGTTCAATGGTGGCATTTAGCAGCACATCGTCGTGCGTCAGGATGATGATGGGGTCAATCAGATTCTCCACATCCTTCACCTGATGGGTTGAGATGATAATCGTGGTGCCTTCGGTGGCGCGCTTGGACAGCAAGGTACGGAAATCAGCCTTCGAAGGGATGTCCAACCCATTGGTCGGCTCGTCCAGCAGCACATAGTCCGTACCTAACGACAGCGCACAGGCTATCAACGACTTTTTCTGCTGGCCAAACGACATCTCCTTGAACTTCCTTTCGGGTTCCACCTCCATCTCCTGCATCAGATGAAGGAATGTGCCGTAAGCATAATTGGGATAGAAAGGAGCCAACTCTTTCACATAATCCGCCGGAGTGGCGTTGTCGGGTATGGTCACCTCGTCGGGCAGGAAAACGATGTTCTGCAGCATCTCCGGCTCGCGGTCGAAACTCACGCAACCGTCCACCGTGCAGCTACCCTGCTGCGGACTTTGCAGACCACAGATTAATTTAAGCAATGTGGTTTTACCCACGCCGTTCTCGCCCAGCAGACCGTAAATACTACCCGGGGCAAATGTCAGGCTGATGTTGTGGAACACCGCCGTTTTCTTGTAGGAAAAGTCCAAATTTCTAATCTCTATCATAACTGCATTAATTATTTATTGTTTCTATTTTTATTTTCTTTATTGTATTTCAACAATTTATCCGTTATATTGTCGTAGTGTATTACCTTACTAATACACTGCAAAAGTACAACACTTTTTTGAATAAACAAGTTTTTTGATGAAAAAAATTCAATTTTTTTTCACGACACTTAGGTTAATCGATTATAACAAATTGACATTCTTCAAAATACAAAGGAAATAAAAATTCACTATTTTTTCATTTTGGTGTGAACTGTAGGCAAATGTTCCCAAAAGCGGAGCCAGACAAGTAGGTTCCACACCCGATAGACAATCGAACAACAGTTGTATTACACTTGTTTTACACTTTTAAAGTGTAAAACAAGTGGGAAAAATGTGTAAAACAAGCGACGGGCGGACGCTATTACTCAGCAAGTCGGGCCACAAGGTCGTGTTCCATGGCCTGGGTGATGCACACACGGCAGAAAGAGCCTATCGCAAGGCGGCGGGTGGCAGGGATAAGCACCTCGTCGTCAATCTCAGGGCTGTCGTATTCGGTGCGCGCCACGTAGTAGTCGCCTTCGAGACGGTCAACCAACACTTTGTAGGTCTGCCCCACACGTGCGAGGTTTTTCTCGAGCGAGATTTGCTGCTGTATGGCCATGAGTTCGTCAAGGCGGTTCTGCTTCTCCTCGTCGGGCACGGGGTCGCCGAGGGCTTCGGCGGGAGTCCCCTCCTCGGGCGAGTAGGCGAAACATCCCATCCTGTCGAAGCGTGCCTGGGTCACAAACTGCTTGAGTTCTTCAAATTCCTCACGACTTTCGCCCGGGTAGCCGACTATGAGGGTGGTGCGGATGCTGACCCCTGGAAGCTGGTCGCGGAAACTTTGCAGCAGACTGAGGGTACCCTCGCGGTCAATGCCTCTCTGCATGGAATGGAGCACGGAGGTGCTGATGTGCTGGAGCGGGATGTCGATATAGTTGCAGATGTTGGGATGGTTGCTGATGGCTTGGATGGCGTCCTGCGGGAAGTTGGCGGGGTAGGTGTAGTGTAGGCGTATCCATTCTGCTCCGCTCTGGGTGGCCAGTTGATTGAGGAGGTCGCCGAGACGCCGGCGGCCATAGAGGTCGAGGCCATAGTATGTGGTGTCCTGGGCTATGAGTATGATTTCCTTGACACCATCCTGAACCAAGGCTTTGGCTTCGGCAACAAGTTCCTCGATGGGGCGCGAAACGTGGCGGCCACGGATTAGGGGTATGGCGCAATAAGAGCACTGGCGGTTGCATCCCTCGGAGATTTTGAGGTAGGCGTAGTGGCGGGGGGTGGAGAGGGTGCGCTGAGAGGGGAGGCTGAACGAGGGATGAACGGACTTGGAGCGAACCTTGGGCGAAGCCGGCGGGAACATGGCGACAAGGGTCTCCCATTGGTGAACGCCAAACCAGGCATCGACCTCGGGCATTTCGGGGGCGAGTTCATGGCGGTAGCGTTCCACCAGGCATCCCACGGCTATGAGCAGGCGTTGGCGGCCATCGCGGCTGTGGCGGCGGTTGAAATTCTGTTTGTTGACGATTTGCTGAAGGAGGGTGTTGACCGATTCCTCCTTGGCGTCGCCGATGAAACCGCAGGTGTTGAGGATGACGGCATCGCAGTCGTTGGCGGCACGGTCGAAAAAGACCTGATGCCCTGCAGCAAGAAGGTGTCCGGCTATGTTCTCGGAGTCGACAGTGTTTTTGCTACATCCGAGAGTGATGATGTTTACTTTCATGCTATTTTTTGCTCTCGAAAAGGCTATCAACAAATTCGTCGGCATTGAAAACCTGGAGATCGGTCATTTTCTCCCCGAGACCTATGTATCGGACGGGGATTTGGAACTGGTCGCTGATGCCGATGATGACTCCGCCCTTGGCGGTGCCGTCGAGTTTGGTGAGTGCAAGGGCATTGACATGGGTGGCGGCGGTGAATTGTTTGGCCTGCTCGATGGCGTTCTGCCCGGTACTGGCGTCCAAGACAAGGAGCACCTCGTGTGGAGCTTCGGGCAGTAGTTTCTGCATCACCTTCTTGATTTTGCCCAACTCGTTCATGAGTCCCACTTTGTTGTGGAGCCGCCCGGCGGTGTCGATGATGACGACATCGATGTTCTTGGCGAGAGCGGATTGCAGGGTGTCGTAAGCCACTGAGGCGGGGTCGGCGTTCATGCCCTGCTGGACAATGGGTACGCCTACGCGGTCGGCCCAGAGGTGGAGTTGCTCGACTGCGGCGGCACGGAAGGTGTCGGCTGCGCCGAGCATGACACTCTTGCCCGCCTGCTTATATTGGTAGGCAAGTTTGGCGATGGTGGTTGTTTTGCCCACACCGTTGACACCCACCACCAGCACGACATAGGGTTTGGCAGGGAGAGGGGCGTCGAAATCTTCGGGGAAGCCACCTGCGGGTTTGCGCAGGAGGGTGGCGATTTCGGCACGGAGGATGGAGTTGAGTTCGCTGGTGCTGATGTATTTGTCGCGCTTGATGCGTTCTTGGAGTTTGTCGATGATTTTCAGGGTGGTTTCGACTCCCACATCGGAGGAGATAAGTGTTTCCTCGAGGTTGTCGAGGACACTGTCGTCAACTGTGGATTTGCCCAAGATGGTCTTGGACAGTTTGGCGAAGAAACTCTCTTTTGTTTTGGTGAGCCCTTGGTCAAGGGTTTCCTTCTTTTCTTTTCTTGAGAATAGTCCCATGGTTATGCAGGTTTTATGGTTAGTTGGAAAGGCCCAGTTTCTGGTTCATGGTGGGTCGAATCTCCTTGTCGAAAATCTTTTGATATTTGTCGAAGGGATAGCGTTTGTTGTCGCCGGAGGCGAAGTACCAGAGCATCACGATAAAGTCGTTGGCGGACTGGTAGCCCTGGATGATGGTGATTTTGGACTGGTCGGAGTTGAAAACCGCGAAAGAGGGGAAGCCCATCTGTGTGCCGAGGATAGCTTTGGCAAAGCTGTGGGTGGACGGACGGCTGCCGGGAGGGGTGGCCATGTTGGAGTATTTGGTGCCACGCCAAGTGAATTCGGAGCCGCCTTCGGCATCGAATTTAACGGGGATGTAGTAGGCGTTGAGGATTTTAGCCACTACGGGGTTGGAGAATGTTTCGCGGTCCATTTTTTTGCACCACCCACACCAAGAGGTGTAGAAGTCGACAAAATAGAGTTTTGCGTTGGATTTGGTGTCGGTCTTGGCGGCCTGCTCAATGGTTTTCCATTCCACCTGCTGGGCACGAAGGCCTCCGCACAGGAGAAGTGTTATTGCTAAAAGGAGTACTGATTTTCTTTTCATAATTGAATTGTTGTATTAATATGTGATTGAATAATTGCGTTCATGGATGAATGAGTGATTACCAGTCGTAGAGCCAGTCTTGGTCGAGGTCGTCGGAGCGGGGGTCGTAGGTTTCTTCGCGTTCCTCGCGGTCGCGGATGCGGAAGAGTCGTCCCAGCCAGTCGTCTTTTTTTGAGATGGTGCGTGTGGAGGAAGATTTGTCCTCTTCAATAATCTGTGCAATCTTGTGGATGTAGTTTTCGACGTAGGTGCGCGGGTGCTCCTCGTCGTAGAGGATGTGGGCTCCGGTATAGTAATGGCGGATGATGCTGTCGTAGGCGATGCCGAGCCCGACCATGCGGATGGTGCCTTCCTGGCTGAGACCCACGCCGTGGCCAAAGCCATGACCCGAGAGGGTGACACGGTGGGAGGTGCTGTCGTAGAGGACGGAGAAAAAGGTGGAGCGGAGCTGGAAGTCGGTACGGATACGGGTGAGGGGGACACCGCAGATGCGTACTTTGCGTGTGGACTGGCTGAAGGTGAGCAGTTCGTTGCGGATGCTATCGTCGGAGGTGTTGAGTTTGTGTTTGCTTGAGAAGTATTTAAGCCATTTGTCTTCGTTGATTACTTTGACCCACTCGCTTTGGCGCATGTGGTAGGAGAAAGTGTCGGATACGGAGCGGAGATAAGGCACAGCGGCACGCCATACATCCTCGGAATTGGCTGTCTGTCCCCCACTGTTGGCGTGGAAAGGGGTTTCGATGAGGTTGCCGGTGCTGTCGACTATGGTCATGCCGCTGCTCATCATGGTGCCGAGCATAATGTCGGGACGCACACAGCGGTTGAGGTAGGCTTGGCAATGGACTTGGTCGCAGAAGTTGTAGCCTTCGGAGGCGTGTTTGTTGATGTTTTTCATAGCCCAGGTGCGGGAGATGATGGCCTGGACACGGAAGATGTCGGTTTCGTTGCCGTAGATTTCGGACTGGACAACTCCAGCGATATAGGTTTCGAACTCCACATCGTTGATGAGCAGTAATTTCCCGTTCTTGTTCACCGAGACCGTGAGATTGCCTTCGTAGGTGCGTTGCTTGAGGTTGCGGGGGTTGAGACAGAGGATGCAGGCGGTGTCGGTGGCAAGGAAAGAGACCGAGGGGTGAGAGCCATAGTCGTAGCCGTTGATGGACACATGCACATTGCGTCCCTGGGGCGTTAGTTCGACGGATTTGTCGTTGCCCACTTCGGACTCGATGACTGCGGTGTCGCCCGAGACAAGATTATAGGTACCCAGGTCGAAGGAAATGTTGATGAAATCGATGGTATTGTTGGAAAAAAGCCTTACCTTGACACGGTCGGCTGAGGCTGTGGCAGTGAGGAGGAGGAAGCAGAGTATGGGCAGAAGGCGTTTCACTGGCGGGAGCGTATTAGTTTGATAATTTCGGCAGCGGTACGGTCGGAGGCACCTGCATTGCCGAGAAGGCTGTGGACGCGCGCATAGCCGTCGAGGACTGACTGGCGTCGGGAACCTTCCTGCACGATGTCAAGGAACTCCTGTTCCAGCCGGTCGGCGGAAAAGTCTTGTTGTATCAGTTCGGTGACTATCGGAGCGTCGGCAATAAGGTTGACAAGGGAGATATACTTTATTTTGTCGCCAATGAGCACGCGCGCAATGGCTGCGGAAACTGCATTGGCACGATAGCAGACCACTTGGGGGACGTTGAAGAGGGCGGTCTCGAGGGTTGCAGTTCCCGAACAGACCAATGCAGCACGGGCTGAAGCCAGGAGGGGGTAGGTCTTGTCGTAGACTATGGAAACGTTGGGGATGCCCTGTATCAGGGGTTGGTAGAAACGGTCGCCCAGGAGGGTCATGCCGGCAATGACAAAATCATATTCCGGGTGTTTGCGAGCCACTTGCAACATGGGTGGCAGCGCGGTTTTTAATTCCTGTCGACGACTACCCGGCAGCAAAGCCACAAGGGGACGCTGGGGATGGACGGGAATGGACTGGTCGGCAGGCATGTTTTTGAACCGCTCGACGGCATCGAGCAGAGGATGACCTACATACACAGCCTGCGGGAAGTTGTTGCGGGCGTAAAAATCCTGCTCGAAGGGGAGGATATAGCAAAGGCAGTCGAGATTGCGGCGCATACCACGGATACGGCCTTTCTTCCATGCCCACAGTTGGGGAGAGATATAGTGGATGTTGAGGAACCCCTTATCATGGGCGAAACGCGCTATGCGGAGATTGAAGCCGGGATAGTCGATATAGACAATGGCATGGGGGTTGAACTGGAGTATGTCCTGTTTGCAGAGGTTGAGATTACCGGTCACAGTGCTGAGGTTCTGCAATACTTCAACGAAGCCCATAATGGCCAAGTCGCGGATATGCCTGACAGGTTTTCCTGCAACCTGAGACATGGCATCCCCACCCCAAAAGCGGAATTCGGCTTGTGGGTCGAGACACAACAGGGCACGCATCAGGTTGGCACCGTGTAGGTCGCCAGAAGCTTCTCCTGCTATGATATAATATCTCATGGTCGATGTATTACAGCACGATGATTTTGTATTTTAGCATTGCCCACATGAATGTCACCACGGTGACAAAAAGCGTGACAATAACGGCCTTGAGTGTGGTAGGGTATTCCTTTTGGTGGGCATAGTAGCGCAAAAGCAATGCCGGCGGGACAAAGGCGGCGGCAAACCAGCGCAGATGTTCATACAACGGGAGGTTGAAAACAAGAAGAATAAGCCAGACAACCACAGCACACAGGAGTTCGGAAAGGAGTGTGCCGATGATGCCCACGGCAATGCTGTCTCTATTAAGGAGTGTTTTCATAACTCAAGGTATTGTATCTTTTCGATGGCATTGAAATCGGTAAAATCAGGACGCACAGGGACTACGGAGACATAGCCTTGCGAAAGAGCATACTGGTCGGTGTCGGCGGGAGGATTGTCACAGACAAACTTGCCGGTCATCCACCAGTACGGCCTACCAATGGGGTCGATGCGTTTTTCCAGACTATCAATCCAGGCTGCCTTGGCCTGGCGGCACACCCTGATGCCTTTGATTTGGCTGGCCTCTAAACGAGGGATATTGACGTTTAATCCCGAACCCCCTGGCAGAGGATTCTGGAGCACCTGACCAAGGATGTGGCGTACGGTAGGGGTGCAGACATTGAAATCGGTTTCCGGACTATGGCTAAGAATAGAAAAGCCGATGGCCGGGAAACCATCGAGACAGGCCTCCAGCACGGCTCCGATGGTGCCGCTATACACTACATTGATTGAAGCGTTGCTGCCATAGTTTATGCCCGAAAGTATCAGGTCGGGAGGGCGGGGACAAAAATACTCCAGTCCCACCTTGACACAGTCGGCAGGCATGCCGTCGCACATGTACCATCCCTCCCCCATCTCCTTCACCGGACGCACACGCAAAGGCCTTCCCGTGGTAAGCGAGGTGCTTACCCCCGAGGCATTGCGTTCCGGTGCCATGACAACGATGTCGCCAAACTCAGCCGCAACATTGGCCAAATGCTGCAAGCCCCGTGATTGGTAGCCATCGTCGTTGGTGATGAGGATGAGAGGTTTCATGAGAACGGATTGTTACTTTATCTCCTTCATTACCATTTTCGGTTTGTCGGCCACACCCGAAGGATTCAGGAAGAAAGATGCCGGCTGAAGGATATTGTCGAAAACAAAATACTGGATGAGCACGCTGTCGGTATTGTCAATGATGGCATAGAGACGGTCGACGTCGAACATCTCATACATCGATGTGTCCGGCATAGCCAATGTATCGTCAGGGTTGTTGTACTTGAGGTAGGTTTTCACCTCGCGGACTCTACCGTCGGTATTGGTGATACGCAAAATGGTACGGGGGTCGGCATTGAACGAAGTTTCCATGTTGCTATTGGGCACACGGGATGCGAACTCATCGAAATTAAGGTTGGCAAAGCACGAAAGCATTTGGGCGACACGTGCCGTGTCGAACCCGTCTACCACCTTGTGGTTTTGAGTCAACTCAAAGACAAAGCCCTCGCCTTCACGACGCACCACAAAAGACTCCTCGGGAGAGGCAGGGATGTCCATCTCGACACTCTGCAACTCGCGTATATCCCAATCCACTATATTATGGCTACGCCAAGAATAGGGGTCAGCCACGAAACGGGGAGTGAGATAGCCCCTGAAACCGGGAATGTGGATAATGTAAGGCACCTTATCACCTTTGCGGAACATGTGGCACGCCATCATATCTTGCGTTTCGTGTCCCACAAAATAAGTGGCAGCCAAACGCTCGTGGGGGAAGAGTCGGAATTTGCCGCCGAACCAATTGATGAAATAACGTTGCTGGTAAACCTCAACCTTAACAGCCCGCGCCGAAAGCAATTTGACTGCCTGCGGCACAGCATTTTTGTTCACTTGCTGACGGATGCGCATGTCATGCAAGGTCTCCAACAGCAAGCTAATCATGGGTTTGCTGGCAGGATAGAGATTATCGACAGTCCATACAGTATCGCCCA
This sequence comes from Bacteroidales bacterium, assembly GCA_017530105.1. Classification (GTDB taxonomy): domain Bacteria; phylum Bacteroidota; class Bacteroidia; order Bacteroidales; family P3; genus Colimorpha. Next base: position 21,594 of record JAFXMW010000140.1, on the reverse strand, counting down.
CGCTGTCAATTTCGCGTTGTAGTAATACTTGTTGGTCTTGTTTGTCGGCAATAAAGACCTTACTTACTGCGTCAATATCCTCGATATGGAAATCCTGGTCAAAAGTGGCATCCTTTGACCCATGTCTGGCCACAATCAATGCCACCACACCTATCACCACCACTGCGGCAAGGATAATTATATATCTGTTTTTCTTCATCAGTTTAGTTTTATTACATACCTTTTATCAATTAGCACGGAAACGCCTGCGGCGCAGTATGGCAATAACCACACCCGCAGCAGCAACCAGCACCACTGGCAACACGGTGTTGAGCAATTGGTATTTGGTGCGTTCCTCCTTCACTTTCATCACATTCAGTTTCCTGATTTTGATATTGCGGCTTCTGCTGGCAATCGAGCCATTTTCTCCCACAAGATAATCCACACAATTTAACAGCAACTCCTTGTTGGCATACATGGTCTCGGTGTAGAAATCGTAGCCCAAAGGATAGCCCGTTGCATCTTGGTAGTTGAAACGATTCTTTATCACATCGCCATCAGAAATAAATATCATACGGGTGCTGTCGCTTTCCTCGCGATACCCCATTTCTGGAATCTCCACAAAGTCGGGGGTAAGACGGTTGCGGAACATCGACCTGAAACTACCCTCCAACAACACCGCCACCGGGATGCTCTGACGGTTGAAGAGCCTCCGGTCTGGTTCAATCTTCGCCTCGTTCAAATCATATATCGCGGGGGCGTTCTTAACCCGCGAATACTCCGACGTGGCCAAAAGGATAGTCTTGTCGATACCGTTGTCGATGATGTCCATACTACTGACAAAATCGGTCTTGATAAGGTCGAGATTCCGCACAATAGGATGCGGGGACAGTGGCACTATCTCGGGGAAATACATCCAGGGCTGGAATTGGATTTGAGCCTGTTCGCCCACCATGCCCACTTTCATCGGTATCGGACGGCAGCGAATGTCCATCACCAAATCCGGATTGATGCGTACACCGTAGGTGAATAGCATCTCGTCGATATTCAAGGGGAGACGAGTGGCTACGGCCTGTCCGGCATGTTCGAGGCTGTCCAAATCGGCATCCAAAGCATCCACCAGCCACAACAGTTTGCCTCCATACATCACGTACTGGTCCAAGATATACAAATCACGGTCGCTGAAGGGCTTTGTCGGCTTTGCAATAATAATCAGGTCGAACTTGTTACGAAAACTATAAGTAGAATCCTTGGCATTGAGGGTACGCATCGTGATCGAATTGATATTGCCGTCCATACGTGCCGTATCAAGGGTGTAGTACTCATATAGCGAACCAATCATATCCGACAGGTTGGGCAATTCCAATTCACCATGGCCCCTTAAGAACGCCACAGTCGGTTTCTTACCTCTCGACAACGCCCTTATGGCATTGGAAAGGACATACTCCAAACTCTGTATTGAATTGTTCAGCAACTGGGTCTGGTCGACATACTTCTGGCTCTGAAGCAACTGTATGGAAGTCTCCGAGCCCTTGTAGATTACATCGGCCGCCGGAATCAGCACCTGCTGACTGTAACCCGTGGCGGTATTCACCTGCAACTGTGTGGGCTGGATGCCCTTTTGCGCCAGTTTCTGATAGAACACCTGCCTCTCCTTGGGGTCTTCAAAGCTGTTGGGGTTCACAAACTCATACTGGATGTTCTTGTTATAGGCGCGGAACTGGTTGAGCATCTCCTTGGTCTCATTCTGCAACCGTTTGAAATCCGACGGGAAATCCCCTTCGAGATATACACGGTACAGCAACGGCTCATCAACCTCCTTCAGCAATGCCTTGGTGGATTTGGAGAGGGTATAGCGTTTCTCGGAAGTCAAGTCGATGCGGCCAAACACATAATAGCCAATCACGTTTACGAACAACACAATCAGCACTGTCGCCGAAAATTCAATCCAATGCCCACGGCGCAAATCCTTTTTGTTCTTCCATCCGTGCCACTTGCGGCTTTGCAGCACCATGCGTGTAGCCATCAAAAACACAACTGTCACGCTGACAAAATAAATCACATCACGGCTGTCCACCACACCACGGCTGATTGACTCATAATGGTAGCTCATTCCCAACTGCCGCACCAGCAACTCGGCACCGCCCAGAAAACCCATCCGGCAAATGGCCTCGAAGCCGATATGCATAAAAGCACTCATCAATGCGGCCAGGATAAAAGCGACAATCTGGTTACTGGTGATGGAACTGCAGAAAAGGCCTATAGCCACAAAAGCGGCACCCAGCAGCAGCAACCCCGCATACGAGCCCATCACACTGCCGGTGTCCACATTACCCACAGGGTCGCCAAGGGCTACAACACTGAAATAACACACCAACGTGGGAAGCAGCGAAAACAGCAACAGCACCCATCCGGCTAAAAACTTAGCCCACACCAATGTCATCTCGCCAAGAGGCTTGGTGAGCAACAACTCCATGGTGCCGCCGCGCTTCTCCTCCGACAGCATCCTCATTGTAATGGCCGGCACAAGGAAAAGATACAGGAACGGCCCCACAATAAACAGACCGTCCATGCCCGCATACCCAAAGTCTGGAATGTTGAAATCCGATTTAAACACCCACAGCATCAAACCTGTGAGCACCAGAAACACCGCAATGGCCAAATAGCCCGTCAGGGAAGAGAAAAAGCCTGCTAACTCTTTTTTGAATAGTGAGTACATTTAGTAATTAATAGGTAAAATCTAAATATTCAACAAACAAATTATCCATTCTCACATTACACTATGCATCAAAAACACTTCAGATCGTCTCGTCTATTCATCAAACTTGAAACGTCTCGATCTCTGCGAACGGCCCTGATAGTCGCCCAGCGAAAGCTCATAAATCACCTCTGCCATCAAACTGGCATTCTTAGTCAAGATGTCAAGGTCGATGTTCTCGGCAATATCGCTCGGCACATGGTCGTTGACACTGCCCATAAAACCGGTAAACACCAACGAGGGGATACCCACCTGTGCAAACGGGGCGGCATCGCCACGGGGAACGGTACGGTAGCCTCTCACCAATGCCTTGGTTGAAATGGAATCGTTTCGGCTGGCTATATTCCACAACTGCGGGAAACGTTTGTTGCCCAACACCTCCACACTGTCGCCCTGACCAATGCACTCGGCATTGATAAAACATTCCACATTCCGCAACTTGGGGAAATTCGACACGAAAATGCTCGAGCCCAGATTCTGCAGTTCACCGCCCGAGAAGAGCACAAACACTATCGAACGCTTGTTATACTCAATATCCTTCGGAGCATTCACCGTCAGCAGACGGGCAGCCTCCAACACCGCAGCTACGCCGCTGGCATTGTCGTTGGCACCGGGGAAAAGGCAAGTGTTGCCCTGTATGCCCACATGGTCCAGATGGGCACCGACAACGATATACTCATGTTTCATTTTATCATCGCGGCCGGGCAGAACACCCACCACATTGGCCGTGGTGGCAGTGGGATGATACTTGGCGTTAATGTTTATCTCAAAATACTTGCGCAGGTGGAACGACTGGGGAACCATCTTGTCCATCAGACAGGTCACCACCGAGTCGAGGGTCATCTGCTCGTCGGCCAGCAAAGCGGCACCCATATCGCGGGTGGGCTGCACCACGGGGAAGGTCATCTGATGCGAACCCTCACCACACCAAGCCTGATGCTGCACCTCATAAGGACGGCAGCTCTCAGACATGTTGATGCACACCAGACCGACGGCACCGTGCTTGCGGGCCACCTCGGCCTTGCCGCGCAAAGTGGCATAAGGAGCCGTCACCTTGCCAGGCAGGAACTCGGGCACACCCGACAGGCAAAGCACCACCTTGCCACGAACATCCACCTTGGCATACTCGTTAAATGTCAGGTGGTCTATGCCCCAGCCGCAAAACACCACGGGAGCATTGGTGTAGCCTCGTCCCGTCATGCTCGAACAGACATAGTCGCGACCCAGCACATACTGCACTCGAACATCGTTGTCATTGACATAGGTATAGAAATTGCAGTTCTCAATCTCGTTATACTCCACCTGGAAATACTGTCCCCATTCATCCTGGAATGGTTTCACGCCATACGACGACAGTACCCCGGCGCAATAGTCGGCAGCATCCAGATAAGCCTGCGATCCCGCCATCCTTCCTTCATACTGCGACGAAGCCAAAATACGGACATGCTTCATCAACGTGTCGGTATTGGCACGGAGCAGCGTATCCTTGGTCACTTCCTCTTGGGCACCCGCCACAACGGGAGCCAACACGGCCAAAACAGCCAAAACTGAAAAGAACTTCTTCATTTTCACGAGCATCTTAATATTAAACCAGTTTCTTTATTCTATTGATAATAAAATAATTGCTGCACAATAAGTGCATGATACAATCATGCAAAGATACAAAAAAAAAGCGACTTAACAACAAAACAACCAATTAAAAACAAAATATATTGGCCACACGGTGATTGTCGGGCAAAAATCGCACCATTCCGAGCCGCCTTTCGGCCCGCTGTCCGCCCTCCATTTGCCCGTCCGTTGCCCCGTCATTCTACTGCACTTCTCCTTCACATATATATTCGTTGGATATATATGTGAAGGAGAAGTAATATACAAGTGACACAAATATGACAGAGAAACGTCTTACCCTGAGCGATTAAAAATCAAGGTAAAATCTTATCCTCGAGCCCCTATGGCACACCTTTCAATATCATTCCCCCGAGTTCTGAATTGTTTTGGAGGCTAATCGGAGTGAAGGACTACTCGTCGGAGGCTGCGGAGATGAAGCGGCGGTAGGCCGAGAAGGTGTTGGCGCGGGAGAGGAACCCCTGGTATTTGCCCTCTTCATCCACCACGATAAGATTATAGCGGTTACTGAGCTGGAATTTCTTCACCACTTCGCTGGGCGAGTCGCCAAAGTGAACAAGGTCTTTGTCCTCGAAGGTCATCATCAGTTCCTTGATGGTGATGGTGTCGTACAAGGACTGTTCAAAAATGAGTTGGCGCAGGTCGTCCATGACGATGAGGCCAAGGAAATGACCCTCGCTGTCCAGCACGGGGAAGAGGTTGCGCTTAGAACGCTTGATGGCTTCAACTATGTCGCGCAGGGTGCCGTCGGCCGAGACGGTGGCAAAATTGGTTTCTATCAGTTTGCGGAGGTCCATCAACTGCCATGCCGAGGCATCCTTGTTGTGGGTCATCAGGTCACCCTGTTCGGCCAGTTTACGGGCATAGATGGAGTGCTTTTCGAAAGGCTGGACACAGATATAAGTCACTGTGGCCGTGATAAGCAGTGGCACCATGAGAGCATAGCCCCCAGTGATTTCGGCAATGAGGAAGACTCCCATAAAGGGTGCATGCATCACACCGGTCATAACAGCCGCCATGCCCACAAGGGCGAAATTGGCTGTGGACTGCGGCGGGAGTCCCAAGTAATTGCCCAAAGCGGCGATGAAGTAACCGCTCAGGCCGCCCACCACAAGCGAGGGACCAAAGGTGCCTCCCACTCCACCGCTGCCAATGGTTGTAGCCGTGGCCACAGGTTTGAGCAGGATAAGCACAAAGAGGATGACCAGTGCCACCCCGCCATTGTCGCGGAAAGCATTGAAGACGCTGTTGGCAAAGAGAGCATCGTCGTTGCTGCCATTCAGCAGCTCGGTGAGTGCCCAGTAGCCTTCGCCATAGAGCGGCGGGAAAAGGAATATCATAATGCCGAGGGTCAGGCCACCTGCAATCCATTTGGCAACCCACCCCTTGCGCTTGGAGAACCACTCCTCAACCTTGTCGGTGCAGCGAAGGAAATAGACAGAACTGAAAGCACAGAATACCCCTAACACAATAAGGAAGGGGATCTGTCCAAGGGTGAAATCCTCGGCCACACGGAACGCGAACTGCACCTGCTGTCCCATAAGGAAGTAGGCCACCGTAGAGGCCGAAAGGGCAGAAAGCAACAACGGCACCACCGTGGTCATGGTCATGTCGAACATGAGCACCTCGACGGTGAACAGCACTCCCGCCAACGGAGCTTTGAAGATGCCGGCAATGGCACCTGCGGCACCACATCCCAACAGGAGTTTCACCCCTTTGGCATGGACGTGGAAGAACCGACCCACATTGGAGCCGATGGCACTGCCGGTGGAGGCTATGGGGGCCTCGAGACCGACGCTTCCGCCGAAAGCAACGGTGAGGGTGGAAGCCACCAGCGACGAATACATGTTGCGGGGCGGAAGGAACCCTTTCTTTCGCGAGATGGAGAAAAGCACACTGGGTATGCCATGGCCAATGTCGCCTTTGATAATAAAGCGCACAAAAACCACTGTGAGCAGGATACCCACCAAAGGAGCGAAAAGCGAAAAGATATTGCCTCCCCCTACTCCGGCGTGGGTCCCGCCTAAGGACATCACATAACGGCCGGAAAGATGCACCACGGTCTTGAGCAGCACCGCCGCCAAACCGCTCAGCACCCCCACCACCACACTGAGCATGAGGAGATAGGTCTGGTCGGAAATATGACGTAACCGCCAAGTGTACAGCTTCTTATATAATATCCAAAAGCGTGTCATGTTGTTTTAAGCGATTGCAAAGATACAAAATATTTGGAATATGTGAATGGGTAAGATGATGAAAAACAAAAATAGTGAAAATACTTCTGCCCTTTCGCTCCTCACAATATTTCGGGTGCAAGCACGTTATAGCAAACAAAACACTACAGACGTGAAACAACATCAGACCAACTTCGCGGCATTGTTGCGTCCTGCCGCCATCGTTCTGCCCTTAGGGCTTTTGCTTTTTGTCTCCTGCGTTTCGATGCGGGAATATGAGTCGCTCCAGTCCCAATACAACCAAGCCGTGAAAGGGTGGAACCTTTCGAAACAGGAGTTGCAGGAACTGCGGGAGGAGAATGCCGAGCTGGTGAGGCAAGGGCAGGCGATGACTGTATCGCTGAGCGACATGACTGCCGCCCGACAGGAATGTGAGGCAACGGTGGCTTCCATCAACCGCTCCTACGCCGCCCTTCAACTGCGCTATGACACCACTATGGAGAACTTTATGCAGCAGTTGACCGGCAAAAACCGCGACCTGTCGAAGGCGAACAAACTATTGGATCAGCGCACCCGCGAGTTGAACGAGAAAGAAAAGGCTTTTGCCCAAAAGGAGAAACAACTATTGGCGCAACAGCGCGAACTGGAAGCCCAAGGGAAACAGTTGGAACAACGCAACCAAGCCGCGGCACAGGCATTGCAGGCAACAGAAAGGGAGTTGGAAGACCTACGCACCTCTGTGGCAAAAGCCTTGACAGGGTTTGCCGACAAAGGGCTGCAGGTGGAGACCAAAAACGGCAAGGTCTACGTGTCGATGGAGGACAAACTGCTGTTTGCCCCTGGCAGTTGGACCGTTTCGAGCAAGGGAGTGGAAGCCATCAAGAGGCTTGCAAAAGAGTTGGAGGAACACACCGACTTGAACATTATGGTGGAGGGACACACCGACAACGACGCCTACCATGGCTCTACAGCCGTGAAGGACAACTGGGATCTGAGCGTAATGCGTGCCACGGCCATCGTGAAACTGCTGCTGAAAGAAGGCCCCTCCATCAAACCGGAACGTGTGGAAGCATCGGGACACGGTGAATATGCACCCAAAAGACCCAACTCCTCTGCCGCCAATAAAGCCGTCAACCGCCGCACAGAGATTATCCTTACCCCGAAACTTGAGGACATCATGGAGATACTGAGACCCAAGGAGTAAGACCCTCCACCATACAACTTGACATATTTTTTTTCACTCAACCTGTAGTATTTTTGCCTCTCGCGCGTTTATATGGCAGATGACACAGAAAGAATACAACAACGGGGTGAGGCTTTGGGCCGACGACGTGTACCGCTTTGCGGTGCACTGCTGCGGCGACAACGAGTCGGGGAAAGATGCTGTGCAGGAAGCCTACGCCGCGTTGTGGGAACATAGAGAGGAGGTCAATACCGAGAAGGGGAAATCGTTCCTGCTGACTGTGGTTCACAACTGGGCCATGAGCCAGCACCGCCACAGGAAAGTACAAGAGAATGTCGCCACCGACCTGATAGGCGAGACAACGGTGAGACCAGACGAGCGTTTCGACTTGCGGGAAGCCCTGGAGCAAGCCGCATCGCTCCTGCCCGAAGTGCAACGCGCCGCCATGATGCTGAAGGATGTGGAGGGGTACAGTTGCCGCGAGATTGCCGAGATTCTGCACTTGAACGAAAAACAGATTACCGTCTATCTCTACCGTGCCCGCGTATCGATGAAGAAAACATTAATTGCTTTAGGCTATGACAATAACAACAGATAATTACGAATCGTGGTTCTACCGCTACAGCGAGGGGGAACTGGATGAGCGCGAACAACGCGAGGTGGAAGCCTTTGCGGCGCAGCACCCCGCCCTTGCAGATGAGCTGAACCTCTACGACCCAGAGCTGAAACTGCAAGCCGCCCCCATGGTGTTTGCCGACAAGGAGAGCCTGATGAAGCATGACCACAAAGTCGTCCCCCTGTGGCGTTGGGCTGTGGCAGCCTGTCTGGCTGTGGTCTTGATGACAGGGGCAGGGCTGTTCATATTCCAACGGGAGGACAATGGTCCCGTAGTGGCACAAGCAACCCTGCCGCAACCATTGCCTGCACAACAACCCACCACAGTCGAAACCACTCCGACCCCTTTCGAGACAAACATCCCCGCGACCTCCAAAAGACTTCCTGCCCGCAAACTGGCAAGAGCCTCTGCACCGCAGAGTTCCCCAACTGTGTCATCCCATGCCGAACCCACCCTGGTCGCAGCAACCACCAATCCCGCCTCACCCACAGCCGAAACCCCTCAGGTGGAAGCACAGGCTGACAACGAACCCACCGTCATCGTATACCATGAAATCTACGTGGTAGCCGACGCCGAGCCACAAACCGTGCAACAATCACCCACCAACACCGACCCTGAAAACGGCATTGAAAGCCTCCGTTCCTTTGGCCGCAGCATCAGCACACGGCTCAGAGCCGAAGCCCTCCGCGCCCAAGGCAACGCCAAGATGATGCTGGCATCGCTATAACGAATCACCATTTATCAACAGAATAATAACAATAAAAATCAAACAATATGAACTGCAAACTTTTCACCTTAGCAATCCTGATGTGCTGCCTTGGCTGGTCTGCCAACGCGGGCAACGCCTGCACCCCTGCAGCATCCCCCACAGCATCCGAGAATGACGACACCATCAACATGTACCGCATCACCTTCAGCCAACCCATCCGCAAGGTGGTGCTGGAGGACTATTGCAATCTGGTCATTGTGCCGGACACCCTGAACTTCCTCACCACCTCACGTCCTTCAAAAAGAGGGATCTCAGACAAAACTTTCTCCTACAAGCTGTCGTCTGTGGGAGAGTTGAAAATCGAGTCGCAAGCCAGTGGGCGCAAACTGGAGCTACACCTGGACATGGGCACCTCCGTGTTCATTGAGACCAACGACTTCTCCAACGCCGAGGTGCACATCAACGACCAACTCAACATGCTGCACATCAAAACCAACGACTACAGCAATGTGTTGGTGACAACAGACCTTGACACCATTCGTGCCACCTCGATTCAAATCACCACCAACGATTTCTCGAACGCCAAGTTCAACTCCCCTGTCAATGCCTATACCGTAAGCTTGACAACGAACGACTTCTCGAACGCAAAACTTCCCAGCGGAAGAGTCAATAAAATCTTCGAGTCGCAGAGCGAAAACGCCACCATCAACTACGGACACCTTCCGAATGTGGACATCTATATGGGCGACGAATCGGAATTCAACGATTCAGACGAAAAAGTAAATAAAAAGTCGAAGAAAAACGAGGAGAGAACCTCCTTCTGGCACGAAGGGGACTGGGTATTCCGCTTTGCCTGGGCCTTCAACAACTGGGGCAAAGAACCCTACAGCGGCCTTGTGCCCATGAAAGGACCCTACGGGCTTGGAACCACCTTCTCCTCCTACCAGCTCGAACTTGCTTTCTTCCCCCTGTGTAGCCGTCATCTCGACCTCGGTTTCGGGCTGGGATACGAATCCGACGTCTACCGTTTCTCCAACCCCTACGTCACCCTCGACAACACCCTGTCCAGCGATGCCTTGGCAACCTTCCAAATCCAAGAACGTCAGGATGCCAATTGGTCCTCTCGTTTGGTGGCACGCTACGTTACCATGCCCTTGACCCTACGCTGGAAACCCGCAGCCTACGGCGACTTTTCCATCTCGCTCACCGCACTGCCCGGACTCAACTATACCAGCCGCAACACCGGACTCAAACACAAAGGCGAATACACCGACCATGACGGCAAAACCACCAACCGCGAAGACCTCTCAAGTGTCATGAACCCCTTCAAACTCGACGGGCGCCTCTCCCTCTCCTACAACCACATCTCCGTCTTTGTCCAAATGGCTGCCCTGCCCCTCAACCTCAATATGGACAAGAAAGTCTATCCCATCAAACTGGGCTTCATCCTCAATCTCTTCGATGACTGATGCCGACAAAACAACAAACAAGGGGTGCATCTTTGCCATGCACCCCTTTGTTTTGTATATGTTTTTTTTTATTCCACCACCAGTTTCTTCACGGCGGTGCCTTGCACCGTCACCACCCTCACCACATAGCAGCCCCGCGGCAGCGAGGCCGACATCTCCACGGTGTGAAGGTCGCCGTTCACCTGCTTCCTCAGCACCACCCGGCCGCTCATGTCGCACACCTCCACACTGCGGATAGCCCGCATGGAATGAACCATGGCGCATCCCCGCGACGGGTTGGGGCTCACCTCCACGCCGTCCCCGGCCTCACTAACCTCGTCCACCGCGTTGTTGTGAAGACTGATAATTGGGAAGATGGCTGGATGGTTATATTTATACCAGACCTGTTCTCTCATATCGGGGACTACTAATTCATCCCGATTAAAATGATCTATACGTATTTCACGATACTTGCCATCATCTCCCTTTATTAGTCCCCCTAATCCAGTAACTATTCTTTCATCACCGATTGAAACCGAATATCCTGGTGTGTAATTCCCCAAAGTATCACGATGATTTGCAAAAGAAATTAATAACGACGGACTATATCCAAATAGTATTTTATGATGCTCAACACTGTCACTGGCATCTCCAAATAATGCCACAAAAAAAGTCCCTTTCACTGTTACGGGGGTGTCAAAATAAAATTCGTAAACCGGTGCTACCACACCTCCCGTGTCCGAAAGATGCATTCCCTTGTCAGGATACTGTCCTTTAGCTAACTTGAAGACCTGCTTCTTCACCAAACGCAACAACGAGTCCCCTTCCGTGACCTCAAAAATATATGATTCCACAGACACGTCAAACGGAAAACCATGGTAATAGGGATACATCATTTTTTGATGATCATACAAACCACTTGTTGCATCACAAACTCCTGAAAGGAGTCCGGCTAATCCATATATTTTGCATGAGTCAACTCGCGACGGTGTGTGAAAATTATATGGATGAACAATTATATTTTTTTTACATAGCGTATCCTGCCACCCAATACCATCTGACCAGCTACTATAATATATATAAGATCCTGTTAGTTCCAATGGGAATAACTCCACTGGGTGTGCATCATACCAATGCATATAATTGGGATAAGAAAAGCATATATCTTCTATTTGTGCCTGCAATTTCTGCCCATTGGCACAAAGCATGAGCATGATTACACTCACTCCAAAAAAAAGTTCTTTTTCATGGCTTATTTTTTTAATTTTTAATATTTACTATTAATTAATAACAAAATTCGTTTTGTAACATATATTGGACCTATTAGTTTGTCATTTTTTTATTATATACTGGAACAATAACAAATGGATTTGAATCACAATAGGTATAGGCGGAGGGGTCTATTTGATAATTATACATGATAAAACTCATGTTGTATGGATTAACTATTTCATAATAGGCAATCTGGTTTTCTCGAATGATTCCCCTTTTCGCGTTTGCTTCTATAGGAGGGTAATTTTCATAAAAATACCCCGTGTTTTGTGCTGCCGCCCATTGCAGCCCTGCTGCAAACAAGGCAAAAATAATTAGTTTTTTCATGATTTTTAGGTTTATTATTGTTATTGAAAAGTTTGTTTATATTTAATTATCAATTCCATACATCAATTCTTACATATCTTCCCCTCTCCCTACACACTGCAAATATACACATTTTTTTCATTCCTCAACATTTTTTTGAGGGATATAAAACCCATAGGGATGCGGCAATCTCATGTTGTTTCCGCAAAAGTACATTTCCCACAACCGCTCCTCACACCGCTTCCAACACCTTTATTATTCCCGTCGCTTGCGAGGCAAAGGGTCCTCCGGTTTCCGGCGGTCGCCCAGCAGTCGGCGCGCTCCGATATAACGTTGGGCGTAATAGGCCTCGGTGGAATAGGAATGAATCACCCCTGTTGAAGTGGCGGCATGGATAAAGCGGAACACCCCCGTGTTGGTGTCCACCTCGGTGACGATACCTGTGTGGCCTACCCCGCCCTTGCCCGAACGCCCCCGAAAGAAAACAAGGTCACCCCGCTGCAGTTTCTTCCGGTCTTTGATATCGCGTCCTAATCGCGACTGAGGAGCCGAGCCCCCAGGCAGGGTGAACCCGAACTGCATATACACATAACGGGCAAAACCGGCACAGTCGAAAGCCTTGGGACCCTTGCCACCATAACGGTAGGGCTTGCCTAAATGCTGCCTGGCCTCTTCTACAAGCAGGTCGGCGGAATCTATCACCGCTTCAAGAGGGTTATAATCGCGGAAATTGAATATTTGTAGCCCTTCGGAAGGCAGACTGATTGTTGAAAGGAAATTGTTTGCCGCCCACACGCGCGACGGAGCCCTCGGCACGATGCTGCTGTCCGTCTGGCTCCGGACTGTGCCGTAGCCGTATCCCAACAAGAGCATCATCGTGATGGCTTTACGTTTCGCGGTCATATTCTATTCCTTTTTTCGTGACGGGAGGCAGGGTTACCGGCTCCCCGCCAGGGCTTTTCTTCTCGCCATACACATCCAGCGCCACTACCACGGCGGTAAAAGCCCAGAAGGGCACAGACAGTTTGTCGGTGTCGAGGAAATTGTTGAAAATTCCATGGATATAATACGTCAGCAGGCTCAGCGTAAACGCCAACGCCATATTGGCCACCTGCCTGTCTTTTGCAGTGCGATACACTCGCACCCCCGTGGCAAAGGTAGCCATAAACACAGCCACCACCAACACCACCCCCGGCACCCCCTGCTCCGTCATCGGGCCTATATACTCGCTGTGGGCGTTGCCCAAATTGCCCGCATTGGTGCTGATGGTGGAAAGCTGGTAACTGCGCTGATAACTGGCATATAGAAACTGGTACGTCCCCGGACCGCAACCCACCACCGGCGACTCCTTCCACATGCGTATGGCCGACGCCCAGCGGTTCAACCGCTCCAGGTTGCTGGCATCGGTGGAGATATTCGAAATACTCTTAATCTGTCCCGCCAAGTCGTATGAACTGTCCTGATGATTTTTGCCCAACTTATACAGCACATCGCTCTGATAGACGAAAAACGCCCCTACCCCGAGACCGAACAGCAGCACCATCCACTTCACCTTCATCCCCATCCTGATCAACACATAAACACCTATGGCACCCAGCACACTGAGCCACGCCGCACGGCAATAGGAAAAGAACAGCCCCACGGCAAGCAACGCCATGATGGCCAGCGAGAGCAAACGCCCCCACCCTTTACTGCTGCGGCTGAAGATGAAATAAAAGGCCGCCGGCATAAACAGGGCTATCACACACCCGTAAGCCGTATGGTCGTTGTAGAAAGGCTTCATCACGCGGTGCAGGGTCTGCAGGTCGCTGAAATTGCCCAGCGTCTTGGCCGTAGCAATCAAAATCACCACTATCAATCCGATGGCATAGCACCAGAAAAACTGACGTATCCTGTCCCTGTCGCGGAACATCTGGGCTGCGGCAAAAAAGAAAGGCACCACAAACCACAGCCGCGCCAGCCAATATTTGAACGACACAAAAGGCAATGCCGAGAAACATGTGGCGACAAGCATCCACCCCATTGACAACAACAGGCAGACACTCACCGGATGCCTCAGCAACCGCACATCATAACTGCGGCTGGCCAACACCCTGAAAAAGAACATCAGCGTGAACAGTATCATCATCGGCTCCACCGGCATGGACAGCTCCATCTTCGGCATCAAAGCCATGTTGATGGCAAAGGGCGTGAACAGAGCCATGCACAGCAGCCCCGTCTCAAATCGGGTGACGAAAAGCAGCAGCACCAGCCCTGCCAACGGAATAAGCGACAGATAATAGAAATCCTTAATCAACAGCACCGAGTTAAGCACGGCAAACACCAATGTCACCGCCACCGCCCACACAGCGGCACTGTTCTTCCTATACCAGTCAGCAATCTTCAAAACTCAAAAATCAACGTTCAACTATTGTTCCTCCTCCTTGGGCTTCACCGCCTCCATAAGCAGCAGCACCAAAATGCACATCACCACAGCACCCAGCGTACCCAGCACTACAATGACAATACGCTTGGGGTAAGCCTTCTTGTCGGCGGCCACAGCCTCGTCGAGCAGGAATTTGTAGCTCACATTCTCATTGGCATCCACATAGGTTTCAGCGGCACGCGTCTGCAGATCGGCCAACTCATGGCACTTCTCGTTAATCAGCTGCGTCAATCCCAACTGATACTGTGGATTGCGGCGCAGGCTGTCCTGCAGATCCATTATCTCCTGTCCCAGCCGGTCGCAAACACCCTGCATGATCTCGGAGGCATTCTGCGCACGGTCGTGGTGTATGCGGTGGCATACCGTGTCGTAGTTGGCGGCAATAAAATTGGCCATATCCGCCGCCCACTGGGCATCCACATCCAGCACCGACACCTCCACACCCAGAAACTCCGTGCGTCTCACATTCACATTGCCGCGGTACTGCTCGTGCAGTTTGAACATCTTATGAGGGTCGTCGGGCGAAATGCCGTAATGCTCCAGCAGGTTGAACCGCTGGCACACATCACGTTCCATCGACTCTGACGAAAGAATCTGGATGCAATACTCGCAATCGCGCTCAATACCATAGTCCAGAAAATCCAAACTGTAGTGGTAATCCATAATGGCCTTGCTCAGCCGGTTGGAATTAGTGGGGAACAACGTGGCAGTAGCCTTGAACCGCGGAGTAATAAGCAGCGACACCGCCAGCGACACCGCCAACGCAGCCACAGCAACCCACACCAACAGCTTCCACCAGCGTTTGAAAAAACGTATTGTCAGATTGTGATCATAGTCGTTACCAAAAGATTTGTCAGACATAGCAAATTTTGTTTGTTTATACTCAAAAATAAGTCATTTCCGGCACATACCGCACCGAAATGTCCATCAATAACGCCACCCATGCAATAATATTGCCCTATCCTCAAAAAAAGATACTCCTCAGCCCTTCCCGCCGCCTCACGAGTCCCCTTTTCACCCCTCTTGCCATCCCCTCCTTCGCTCCTTCACCCTTTCTTCAGCCTCAGTTCTCCCATATTTCTCCCATCCTGCATGGGAGAAATATGGGAGAGATATGGGAGAACTGAGGTATAACGAGCGAAGGCAGGAGCAGCAAGGGGGATTCGGGCGAAGGGAGGAAGTTGTAGCAAAAAAACGTGCGCCCATCGGTTGTGACGGACGCACGTTTTGCAGAACCCGAAAGGGACACGAGGTTATGCCTCAGCGTTCTTTTCGATAGCGAGTTTGCCTCTGTAGTACCCACATTCGGGGCATACATGGTGGTACATTACCGGAGCGCCGCAATTGCTGCACGTGGTGAGCTGGGCTTTCTCCAAACTGTCATGTGTTCTGCGCTTCGCTGTGCGAGTCTGCGAGAATCTGTGTTTTGGATGTGGCATATTATTACTATTTTTATTTGTTTATTTTTCTAATAAAACTTTGAGGGCTGCCCAACGGGGATCGCTTTCGCCATCGTCGCGGGGCTCGGCCTCGTTCTCCTCGGACGTGCCGTTGATGTACTGGAGCATTTCGGCATCACATTCACCCTCGGGATGCACACGTTGCATGGGCATACTGACCACCACGTATTCATACATCCATTGAGCCAGGTCGATTTTGTATGCGCTTTCGGGAAGGAAAACCACGTTTTCGTCGTCGGTGGTTTCGGTGTCGCTGAATTTGACGCAAAGGGTGGCGTCGCCTTCTACCGGAACCTCTATCTCCCCGAGGCAGCGGTCGCAGATGGATTTCACTTTGCCGTTGAACGAAAAAGTGAAGAGCAACATGCGCTCGCTTTTCTCTAAAACGACCCTAAAATTGACTTTTCCCTCCCTTAATTCGTCATTTTCGTACGCCTCGAAGAAGGTTTCATCCAGTGTGTAGTCGTACTCGTACCTACCTGGTTTCAAGCCACTAAACTGGACTACAGTATCGATTTTCGGCTTCATTTTCACGTCCGTATTGAGTTTGCAAAGTTACGACTTTTTTTTGAAATGGCACAATTTTTTTATAAAAAATGTTTTGGACGGCGTTTTTCGAACCCTGCGGGCATAAAAAACCCACGTCATCACGACGTGGGAAAAATAATTATTAAATATGAAAAAGTTAAAGTGTGATGTTTCTATTTACGTGCAGCAAGGAGGAGTTCCATCATCTTGATGGCACTGACACTGATGGGGGTTCCGGGACCGAAGACGGCGGCCACGCCGGCATCGAAGAGGAACTGGTAGTCCTGCGGGGGGATAACGCCTCCGGCAACCACCATGATGTCGTCGCGACCCAGTTTTTTGAGTTCTTCGATTACCTGCGGGAGGAGGGTCTTGTGACCTGCCGCCAACGAGCTGGCTCCAAGGATGTGGACATCGTTTTCGACGGCCTGCTTGGCAGCCTCGGCGGGGGTTTGGAAGAGGGGACCCATGTCGACATCAAAGCCGAGGTCGGCATAGCCTGTGGCTACCACTTTGGCACCGCGGTCGTGTCCGTCCTGACCCATTTTGGCCACCATGATACGGGGACGGCGGCCTTCGAGTTTGGCAAATTCATCGGTGAGCGACTGGGCTTTCTTGAAGTCGTCGCTGTCTTTGGTTTGTGCGCTGTACACGTTGCTGATAAGATTGATTTTTGCTTTGTAGCGTCCGTAGACTTTTTCCAGGGCATAGCTTATCTCGCCAAGAGAGGCGCGCTTGCGGGCGGCGTCGATGGAGAGTTCGAGGAGGTTGCCTTTGCCGGTCTTGGCGCACTCGGTGAGGGCATCGAGGGCGGCCTGGACAGCGTCGCTATCACGCTCGGCACGGAGTTTGGCAAGACGCTCAATCTGGGCTTTGCGGACGGCGGTGTTGTCGATTTCGAGGGTTTCGATGGGATCCTCGTGGTCAAGGCGGTATTTGTTGATGCCGACAATGGTGTCGACGTTGCTATCGATACGGCTCTGTTTGCGTGCGCTGGCCTCCTCAATACGCATCTTGGGGACACCGCTTTCAATGGCTTTGGCCATGCCGCCGAGTTTCTCGACCTCCTGGATGTGTGCCCAGGCGCGGTGGGCAAGTTCGTGTGTGAGGGTCTCGACATAATAGCTGCCTGCCCATGGGTCGACAACACGGCAGATGTTGGTTTCTTCCTGGAGGTAGATTTGGGTGTTGCGGGCAATACGGGCACTGAAGTCGGTGGGGAGTGCTATGGCCTCGTCGAGGGCGTTGGTGTGGAGGCTCTGGGTATGGCCGAGGGCGGCGCCCATGGCCTCGATGCAGGTGCGTGCCACATTGTTGAAGGGGTCTTGCTCGGTGAGGGACCAGCCTGAAGTTTGGCTGTGGGTACGCAGGGCAAGGGATTTGGGGTTCTTGGGGTTGAACTGGCTGACGATTTTGGCCCAGAGCATACGGGCGGCACGCATCTTGGCTATTTCCATGAAGTGGTTCATGCCCACGCCCCAGAAGAAACTGAGACGGGGAGCAAAGTCGTCGACGCTCATGCCGGCATTGATACCTGCACGCAGATATTCAAGTCCGTCGGCAAGTGTATAGGCCAGCTCGATGTCGGCGGTGGCACCGGCTTCCTGCATGTGGTAGCCCGAGATGGAGATGCTGTTGAACTTGGGCATGTGCTGGGAGGTGTACTCGAAGATGTCGGCGATAATCTTCATGGAGGGCAGCGGGGGATAGATGTAGGTGTTGCGCACCATGAATTCTTTCAGAATGTCGTTCTGGATGGTGCCCTGCAACTGCTCCTGGGGAACGCCCTGCTCTTCGGCGGCGATGATATAGAAAGCCAAGATAGGCAACACAGCGCCGTTCATGGTCATGGAGACGGACATCTTGCCGAGGTCGATTTGGTCGAAGAGAATCTTCATGTCGAGGATGCTGTCGACAGCCACACCGGCTTTACCCACGTCGCCAACAACGCGTTCGTGGTCGCTGTCGTAGCCACGGTGTGTGGCCAAGTCGAAGGCGCAACTCAAGCCCTTCTGACCAGCAGCGATGTTGCGGCGGTAAAAAGCATTGGATTCCTCGGCGGTGGAGAAGCCTGCATACTGGCGGATGGTCCAGGGACGCATCACATACATGGTGCTATAGGGGCCACGGAGGAACGGGGCGATACCTGCAGCATAGTTGAGATGTTCCATTCCCGCAAGGTCTTCTTTGCCATAGACAGGCTTGACATCGATCTGTTCGGGAGTTTTCCAACTCTTTTGGATATTATTCTCTTCCTCCCATTTCACAAAGGATTCTTTGTTTTCCTTAGTTTCGCGGAAGTTTACTTTTGAAAAGTCGGGTCTCATTATCAATATGTTAATTAAATTATTCTACAATATGACAAGTTGCAAATATAAACATTTTTTTTTATATGGCGAAAAAATGAATGTCTTCTCTATGGAAAAAAAGGGAATATAGCGGGGTGAGGTTAGTTTCTACGGCTGAGAAGGGCAAGCAAGCGGATGAAGATATTGATGATGTCGAGGTAGATGTCGAGAGCACAGTCAACGGCATTGTCGACGGTCTTGGGATAGACCTGCGAACGTGCAACATCGTAGCCGATATAGGCGGAGAAAAGGATGACGAAAAGCCAGTCGAATGCCGAGCCAGTGTAGTGGAGGAGGAAGGTGGCGACCAATTCGGCAACGATGCCTACCAACAAGGCAATGAATAGGGTGCGGCCAAGGCCGAGAAAAATCTGTGGACGGATGAGACCCATGAGGGTCATGGTAGCGGTGACGATGCCGGTAAGGAGCAACGCCTTGGTGACAATTTCGACAGGGAAACCCGGCAGGATGAAGCAGAGCATCACTCCTATGGGCAGGACAAGAAGGTTGTAGCCCAAGAAACTAATCCACGGGTTGGTGGATCGGGCGCTGATGAAAATGCCCGCAATGGCGAGGACAAAATAGCCAACGAATATCCAAAGGGGGCTGACCCCTGAAAAGAGCCGCATGACGGGGATGGAAAGGTATTCAACCATGGCGGCATTGACCAGAAAGCCCCAAACGAGGGTGAGAAGCATGACCGCATTGTAGCGACGGGCTGAAATCTGGTCACCGATGCCGGAATTGAGACGTTCTTCTTTTCGGCTGTCGAAAATGGAGATTGAATTGCTTTGCTGCATATCGTTTTGTTTTTTTATAGGTCATTATGCAAGTGGTTCGCCGTCGTTGAGTTGGTCGGCCAACTGAAGATATTTGTCGGCGAGGTCGTCCTTGCCCATGTCGCGGTAGGTGAGGCCGAGATAATAGGCTGCGGAGAAGTCCTCTTCGTCGTCCTGCAATGCTTTCAGGTAGCATTTTTCGGCATTTTCGTAGTCCTGCAGGTTGCCGTAGACAACACCTTTCTGGCAGGCAACGCCATAGTAGTCGGGGTCGAGTTCCAACACATGGTCGAAAGCCTGTAGGGCTTCGGTGTACAAGACATTCCCCTCGGATACTTCCACTTTCAGCAATGGCATCTCCTCCTCGGGCATCATATTCTCGTCCTGAAAGTCCGGACTAAAACGCAACTCGGCCAGACGTACGGCCAAGTCTTCGTATTGAAGGCCTGCCTGGTTGAGGGCAAGGCCGAGGTTGAACCACGTTTCGATGTCGTTAGGAGTTTTCTCCAGTTCCTTGCGCAGGCGCACTACATCGTCACCACCTGTGGCAATTAATTGCTGCATTTGCTTGGCAATGGCATCGACCAAGGCTTCGGGGGTAAGAGTGTTGAAAATATCCATTATCGCGTGTTGTTTGGCCCGATATTAGCGGGGTAAAATTGAATTTGCAAATATACGCATTTTTTTTGAATTGAGTAGTTTTGCCATGGAAAAAAGAGATTGAACATTTTGGCCGCCTGCTCACAAGTGCCTTGGACACCATTGATTTCCACTCATATAAAAGATTGGATTGGCGAAATAGCCGGAGCGTTATTTATACCAGTTGCGGATGTCACCATAGTCCATGTCGTCCACCAGCAGACGGCCTTTGGTCACATGACCGAGAAAACAGCAGTTGATGCGGGCCTCGTCCATCTTGAGGAGGAAGAAGTCGTCCTGGCGTTCGGGCAGCGAGACAATAAAGCGGCCGGGTTCTTCGCCGAAAAGAAAAGCATCGAGACGGATTTCGCGGCAAGTGAGAATGTCGAAGCCCACCATGCCACCGCTGCCCTGCACCAGAGTGGCAAAGAGTCCACCGCTGCCCACGGGACGGAGAGAGGTGATGACATCGGCATCCAGCAGGCTGCCAAGGATAAGCTGGAGGTACTCGATATCCTCCTCGACAGTGGTCATCTTGACGGGGTCGGCCACGATGTGGAGGCATCGGCGGGCATACTCTGAGTCGAGGAACTGGGTGCTGACGTTGCCCACCATATATAACAGTTCGCTGCGGGAGAAGAAGGCCGGCACGGGAGCTTGGTCTGCTGATTGGGTTGATTGGGCTAATTGGGCTGAGTCGAGGTTCTGGAGCACTTCGTGCGCCAGGGCTATACAGTCCTTGACACGGGGTTCGCGGATGTCTTTGTGGGTGGTGTCGGAGCCGGTATAGAGGTATTCGTGTTTCTCCACCACATGGTGCTGCCCTTTTAGCCAGCCGTAGAGGCTTTGCTGCCGTCCGTTGGCCTCCCACATGGCAAGGAGAGTGCTCAGTTCCTGCACGGTGGGCATACGGCCGATGATGCCCATCACCTCCTCGAAAGCGGGACGGCTGATGCCCATAGCCTCCATGATTTCGGGGGAGACAAGTTCTTCATCCTGTATGTTCTCAGCACTCATTCCAGTCACTTTGACAATTCTTCTTCACATAACGTTTGGCTCACCTTTTTATTGCCTTTAGCAACAAAAGTCTGCTATGTCAAAAAAAAGGTGTATATTTGCAGCGTCAACCTCCCGAGCCCTTGATGGGTAAGCGGGTGGGTTACAGGACATAATAAGAAAGACGTTGAGCGAAACGTTTTATCCGCGGCGTACAGAACTTCGCAACTTCATACCTACCGCACGGTAAAACAATGACCATCGTCCATTGGAACGTTATACATTGTCCTAATGTATACTCGTCAGCGTGGGCTTCGGCATTGTTTATCCTCGGTAGGTGGGCATGCG
>JAFXMW010000022.1 GCA_017530105.1 Bacteroidales bacterium | reverse complement strand
GTCGATGTAGACGTAGTCGCTCTTCAGCATAAACACGTTCTGGTGTGCTTCGTTGAGCCATTTTTCGCGTTGTTCGCGGGTGGATTTCTTAATGGGTTCTACCATCTTGATTTTCCACGCTTCAGCAAATGGTAATTCCATGGTATAAAGTTTTTATGTTATTAATTAAAAAATGATTTCCAAAATGTTTTGTGCATGTTGTAGCATGGTGCTGTCCCACGGGATGAGGTCTCTTCCTATGGGGCTAAATACAGTCATATACGTCACGTTTCTTTATGTTTAAGAAACAATTACGTGGGTTGATATGTTGACTGATTGTATTCATTTTGGATTTGCAAAGATACACATTTTTTTTTAATTGAGCAGAACTTTTTTTCAGGGTGGATGTAAAAAAGGAACAGGGTGCCGTTTTTTATTCGGCACCCTGCAAGGTAGATAACTTTATTTTTTCAAAAAGATGTTGACAGGATTAGTCGGCTTCGTAGATGAGGAGTTGGCCGTCCTCGGTGTAGAAGAAGAGGAGAGGATCTTTGTCGCGTTTCTTCATTATCCAGCAACCGCCGTTTTCGGGGTCGACTTCGATTTTGCAGTATTTTCGGCTTATCTGTTGCTCGGCCAAGAGTTTGTCGTTCTTGTCGTAGATTTGCAGGTAGGTGTGGCCGTCGGGGTCGTTGACGATGGCGTACATGTAGTTGCCGCTGAAGGCGTAGGTGACGAGGTCGAGTTTATAGGTGTTGCGGACGTATTCTCTCACCACAACCACGTCGGTTACGTGATAGTCATACCAGTAGCTGTCGCAGTAGACCCAGAAGCCAGGCCAGTAGTAGGGACGTGGGATAAAGGGATCCCAGAAGAGTCTGTGGCAATGAACCATGCAGTGGTGATGGGGATGCCAGAAATAGGGTGCGGGGTGTATGGGACGATGCGAGGGGGGCAGGGGGCCGGGGTGGCCGGGACGGGCGTAGCCGGGAGTGGGTTCGGGGGCTATGCCTGAGGGGCGGCCATGGGTTGCTGCTACACGGCCTCTCTCTCCGGCAGGTTGACCGACACGGTTGCCACTGCTGTGGAGGCCGCCACGAGAGGGACCTTCGGCGTCACCACTTCTGCGTACGTCTTCGCGGGTGCGGACTTGGCTGGGGACGCTTCCTGTGCGAGACCTCATCGAACTTTCGGAACGCGAACTGCTGCTGTATGACCTTGAAACTCCTTCGGAGCCTGAGCGGCTGCTGGAGAAACTGCTGCGGCTGCTTGAGGGGCTATAGCTGCGGCTTGAGCTGCTGGAGGAGAAGCTGCTGCGGCTGCTTGATGGACTGGAACTGCGGCTCGAGCTGCTTGAGAAGCTGCTGCGACTGCTTGAGGGGCTGGAACTGCGGCTGCTTGAGAAACTGGAACCGCTGCTGCGGCTTGAACTGCTGCTCGAGAAACCGCCACCTCCACGGCTGACACTGCCGCTGCTGCTGTGGCTTCCTCCGCCACTGCGTCCACCACCACCGCCGCGTTGGGCGTAAACCGGGGTTAGTGCTAAGGCGGCTCCTAAAATTGCGATGCTCATTAAACGGGACATTTTCATAATGTTGCTCCTTTCTGTTATTGTTGTTCAGTTGTTTTTTTTGTTAATATCTGGGTACTCAGGCTTTGTGGTAAGTGCTGTGTATCCTTTTTTCACAATGCAAAAGTACGACCTTTTTTTCGGGAAAAACCCATTCCGTCACCCTATTTTTCCCCAATTATTCCTTTTTTTATTATTTTGGTGTGTTACTGTTTGATTGTGTGGATGATACTTGTATATTGAAACATTCCTTGTTATTTTTTTTTGCCATTTCCACTTTTTTTGGTACTTTAGTAAATTGTTTTCAGAAGGGTGGAAGCCCGTATTATTCATGTTAATAGGAAGTTATAATATTTTTGTGTATGAAATACAATCGTATCCTTTTAAAATTGAGCGGTGAATCGCTCATGGGAGAGCAGAGTTACGGCATTTCGCCGGCCATGTTGGAACAATATGCCGCCGACATAAAACAGGTGGTTGAAGGCGGTGTGGAGGTTGCCATAGTGATTGGCGGCGGGAATATCTTCCGCGGCCTCAGCGGAGCCTCGAAGGGGATGGATCGTGTGCAGGGTGACTATATGGGTATGCTGGCCACGCTTATCAACAGCATGGCTTTGCAGGCCGAGTTGGAGAAGCAGGGGCTGAAAACCGAGTTGCTCGGGGGGTTGGCCATTGAGCCTATATGCAAAGAGATGTCGCGCCGCAGGGCTATCGAGGCCATGCAGGAGGGACGTGTGGTTATTATCGGGGGTGGTACAGGCAATCCGTTCTTCACCACCGATACCGCTTCGACACTCCGCGCCATTGAGATAAAGGCCGATGTGATTTTGAAGGGTACCCGTGTGGACGGTGTATACACAGCCGACCCCGAGAAGGATCCCACTGCAACGAAATATGAGAGGCTCTCATTCCAGGAGGCTCTGGGAAAGAAACTAAAGATTATGGATCTTACGGCTTTTGCCCTGTGCGAGGAGAATAACCTGCCGATATATGTTTTCGACATGAACAAGCCGGGAAATCTGATGAAGGTGGTTGCCGGCGAGCCTATCGGAACGGAAGTTACCAAAGACTGAGAGTGACTGTCGGTGAAGAGGCAGACAGGAATTGAACGGTTGGAATAATAAAGTGGGTCGGATTGGTGATAATGTCGTGAACCTTAATGCCCTGTTGCCATTAATTCTTCCAGTTCTTTCCTCAATTATTCATTCAATGATAATAATAACAAATAATATAGCTATATGAACGATTTATCGAAAGCCTGTATTGACGAGGCTAAAAACAGCATGCAGTCCGCTATCCATTTTTTGGAGAAGGAGCTTGAGAAAATCCGTGCCGGTAAGGCTAACCCCGGTATGCTTGACGGTGTGAAGATTGATTATTACGGTACACCGACCGAAATCAGTCAGACTGCCAATATCAACACTCCCGACCCACGCACCATTATCATTCAGCCGTGGGAAAAGAATATTGTCGGTGCCATCAACAAGGCTATTTTGGATGCTAATCTGGGTTTCACCCCGCGTCATGAGGGCGACATTTTGCGTATTGTCATCCCTCCGTTGACCGAGGAACGCCGTAAAGAACTTTCCAAGGCCGCTAAGGTGGAAGTGGAGAACAGCAAGGTGAATATCCGCAATGCCCGCCGCAATGTGATGGACAAGGTGAAGAAACTGAAGGATAAGTCGGTTCCGGAAGACGAGGTAAAGCAGGTGGAGAAGGAGATACAGGACATTACGGACAAGTTTATAGGTGAATGCGACAAGATTTTTGCCGCCAAGGAAAAAGAGATAATGACCGTATAGTCCAGTTATCCGCACTGGTTTATGGATTTGTGTATGTTCGACTCGCTGGAGTCGACCAATAAATATTGTGAACTCCTTGACATGAACGAGGTCAAGGAGTTCACTGTAATTTGCGCCCGCGAGCAAACTGCGGGTATAGGTCAGAGAGGGAATTGCTGGCACGCGGAGGCTGGCAGTAACCTTACTTTCAGTATGGTGCTTAAACCGGAGTTTCTTCCGGTCGAGAACCAGTATATGTTGACTAAAGCGGTGTCGCTTGGACTGGTGGATGGAATTGGGCCGTATTTGCCTAATACAACGGTGAGGATAAAGTGGCCCAACGATATTTATGTGGGGAATAAGAAAATCTGCGGCATCTTGATATCCAACAAGGTTAAGGGTACCAACCTGTCGGTTTCGATAGTTGGAATAGGGTTGAATGTAAATCAGACAGTATTCCCTGACTGGGTGCCGAACCCTGTGTCGATAAAACAGGTGTCGGGCAGAGATGAGTCGTTGGAAGTGGTGTTGAAGAGGGTGGTTGATGCTGTTGAATTGCGCTATATTCAGTTGAGGGATGGATGGTTCAGCGGAGTGGAAGAAATGGATAAAGAATATTTGTCGCGATTGTTGTTCCTCGGCAGGGAGATGCCATATAAGTATCACGAAAAAGAAATCAAGGCCACCATTGTCGGGGTAAACCGTTTTGGTCATTTGGAACTTGTTACCGACAGCGGCGACACAATTACGTGCCAATTAAAGGAATTGAAATTTTTGGGAGTGTAGGCGAGGGGCTTATTCTTTGTTTTGCACTGAACGACGCATTTTCTCAATGAGGTAGTTCACCACCACATCGGACTGTCGGTCGGTGCTGCAGCAAAAGATATAGAGTGTACGAGACAAGTAAGATACGCCCACATAGCATGATTTGTTGTGGTCGATTTGTTCATTGATGATGGGAGCCGGTTTGGTGGGGTCTTGTCTGTCGCGTTGGGTGAACATGGCTACGTCCCATCCTTCCGCCATTTGTTGTTGCTGTTCCTTGGTGGGAGAGGCAAGGTTGAATTCGTGGCAAAGCCAAGCCCATCCTTCATCATCGATGGCCTCTAAAAGGGTGACATCTGCGGTGATGCCGGTGTCGAGGGTGAAGTTTGTGACACTGGCCACTCGTATGTCCTGTCGCGATGCATAACGTTTGTAGAGGTCGGTCTGTGCTGCGGCGGACACGGCAAGCAATGACAGGGTGAGGAACAAGATATGCTTGGCTATTGTCATAAGGGCTATTGTTGTTTAGGCATTGAGGAAATTCCAAATGTCGTTGATTACTGAGTCGGGAGAGCATTGTGTGTTGCAGGCCACGACAGGGTCGTTGGCCACGTGGGCCATAGGCTCTGTTTCGGAGTGTATTTGAGGTTGTGAGGTCTCAACAACTTGACGGCGGGGTGCAGGTGTGGAAGTGGGTTCGGTGGTTATTTGAGCCGGCTCCAGAGTGGTTTCGTGGGACTGAACAGAGGATATTGTAGTTGTGGTGCCTGCAGGTTCAAGAGTGGGCGCAACAGTGGGTGAGGTGTCGAGAAGGCTGGGGTTGGCCTTTGCCAGAAGAGGGGCTTGTGTTGTGTTCTGATTGCCTGAAATGTTAAGTGTGAGGAACAATCCTACGACAAGTAATATGGAGGCCGTGGCTGTAACCATGGTGTTTCGGCGGCGACGTATTTTGGTGGCCTGAATCGAAGCGGAATGGAGTACATCGTCGCGATGGGTTAGCTTGTTCAGCTCCGACTGCTCTTCAGGGGTTATTACCCCTTCGGCATACCGCTGGAGGAGTATTTCTATCTGTTTCATATTCTATGTTTTTTTATATGTCGGGTTTCGTTTTCTTAATAGTTTCAATCATCTGTTTCTTCAGTTTTGTATGCCCTTTCTGGAATAGTTTCCTGAGCATAGGCAGGGGAGTGTTGGTCATTCTCGAAATCTCTTGTTTCGAATAGCCTTTTTCGTAGTATAGGTCAAATGCCTCTCTCATTCTGTTGGGTAGACTGTCTTTGTACTCCCAAAGGGTTTTCATCAACTGTTCATCTTTAGAGTCTTCGGTGTATGGGATGTCGGGCAGGTCGTTGGTTAGTAGCAGTCGATTTCTTTTCAGTAGTTTCACACAGTTGTTTGTCACCACCTTCGCGCAATAGTGATAAGGGTCTCTCACAAAGGGTTGAGACATTGTCTCAACCAATGCATCCTGTACAACATCCTCTACATCCGTTTCGTTGTGCAACAATGAGTATGCTATCCGGTAAAAGTCCAGGTAATGGTCGGCCAGCATCTGTTTGTCGCTTTCTCGCATATAGTTTTGTTAGTGTTTATGCCTAATAGAGTCATTACCCTTGTTTTTGATACCCCCCAAGGGTGGAGATTTAACATTTTTTATGATATTGCGGCAACTCTGGGATGTTTATCAGGTGTTGCTTGGCAAAATCGACCTTGCAGCATAGCTGTTGTGCACCGTTGGTAAGGCAGAGGTAAGGGACCTGCAACACGAGGTTGTATCGACAGGCTTGATCCCACACCTTTTGGGTCAAGGCGACGGTCTCTTTCTTACATTCAACAATGATGAAAGGTTTCACCTCATTGTCGTATACCACTATGTCGCATCTCCGTGTCATCCCGTTCAGGGTGATGGCCCCTTCCACCTGTATTAGTTCGAGAGGGTAGTTCAACTCTTCGTGTAGATAAAGGATAAAATGCTGGCGCACCCATTCTTCAGGGGTCAATGCCACATAGCGTTGGCGTACTATGTCAAATATCTCTCTGTGGCCTTCTGTATCGCGCAGTTTAATAGACATTCTCCGACCCGCTGTCTTCTTCCTCCTCGTTTTGGGGTTTCTGTTTGAGGCCGTTGTTAATCTTATAGGAAAAGCCGACAGTGATGGTGGGAGAAATGCGGCGGGAGTTTACTTCACGTACCAGTTGGTTGGTATACGTAGTGTGTCCCCATCCACCAGTTGAAAACACATCGCCAACACGGATGTTGATGGTTCCGCGTTTCTGCAGCACGTCTTTCTTCACAGCCAAGTCGAACCAATAGGAGGGAAGCATGGTTGTCTGGAGGTCAAGCCAGGGAGCGAAATATTGTCCCGAGAATTGGATTGTCCAGTCTTTTGGGAGGGTCATAAAGGATGTGAATTTGCTACTGGCTTGCCATGCTGAGTGGATTTTGTTATTGAGCAGTTCTGTGCCTTGAATAGTGCTATGATACAGGTTTACGCTCAGATTCAGTTTCCACCATTTCATCACTTGCCAGTCAACGATGAATTCCAGTCCGTAGTTGTAGCCTTTGTCAAGGTTCTGCCAGGTGCTTGCCCAGTAGCCATCGTATTGCGAATTGTAGGGCATCCAGGGGCTATAGTGGTTCCGCGACAGCGAATCCCACACAAAGCCGTAGCGCGTCATCATGTTATTGGTCTGTCGGTAGTAAGCGCAGGTGTAAAGATTCCATTTGTCAAGGCTAAGGTTGTGCGACAGTTCGAAGGCATTGGTAAACTCGGGGTCCAGGTTCGGGTTGCCGAACGACATCTGCTGGCCTTCGCGCACGTCGAGGTAGGGGTTCAGGTCCCACATGTGCGGGCGGCGCACACGGCGGCTGTAGCTCAACTGCATGCTGTTGGCCTCGTTGAATTCATACGAAAGGTGCAGGGTGGGGTAGGGTTCCCAGTAACTTTTGTGTACTGGCGTGGTGTTGCGGTGGTTCATGTCATAGCCATACAGGTAAGAGTATTCTACGCGCAGTCCTGCCTGTGCCGACAGTTTGTCGGTGAACTTCCCTCCCACGGTGGCGTAAACTCCGTGTGTCTGTTGGTTGTAGTCGAAATGGGTTGAGGAAACAGAGTCATAATAGGGTTTGTTTAGTTGATGTGTCGTCTTGTCAAATTCTGTACGGTAATACACAGCATTCTGGTTGGGCCAGTCCAGTCGTCCTTCATAGCCGGTCTCCAGTTTCCAGTTTTCGGCAAAGGGATGAACGTAATTCACCTTAATGTTCAGAGCCTGATGGTGGTTCTCGGTCTCTGTCTTGCGCAGGTAATAGTTGTCCCACAAGGGATTCCCTGTTAGATAGGGCAGGTTGACAATGGTGTCTCGATAAATCTGTTCTTGGAATCCATCACCTTTCACGTGCCGCATCGAGAAAGAGACATCAGCTGTCAATTCACGGTCCTTTTCCTCAAACTTCTTAATATAGCTGAGATTGAACACATGGTTCACATTCATATTGTCGTTGGTGTCGACTTGCCTGTAGTCCATCAGGCCGTTATACATCAGGTCGTTTGTGAAGATGTCGCTGGTTCTCATTCGTTTTCCGCCACGCAATTGATAGGAGAAAAGCAGGCTGTTCTTGTCGTTGAAATAGTACTCGCCGCCCACTTTCATACTGCCCATAGAGTTCCGTCTCAGGCCGTATTGGTCTATTGTGTCATGCGAATAAGGGATGCTGTCCCTCATTCGTTTAATCATTGAATGGCCGTGGCTGCCCCGGCTACGCATTCCGCCATCGAGAGTGAAGAATAGATTGTACTTCTCAGTGGTATAGTTGAGACTCAGGCTGCCCATAGTGGTGGGGATGAGCTTGGGCAGCGGGTCGGGAACCACAAATGGCAGTGGGCCTCCAATGTTCAGGTTGGCCACACCGTTCAGTCCTAATGCTCCCGTAGTCTTTTCTTTCAGCTTGATGTTGATGATGCCCGACATTCCTTCGGGGTCGTACTTGGCCGAGGGGTTGGTGATTACTTCCACGCTCTCCACTGAGCTGGCTGGTATCTGTTCCAGCAAGGTCTCCAAGTCATTTCCCATCATTTCGTATGGCCGACCGTTGATAAGCACTTTCACGCTTGAGGAACCCCGCAGCGACACGTTTCCGTCATTGTCAACCGACACACTCGGCACGCTCTCCAACACATCGGTTGCCGTTCCGCCACTTGTCACCAAGTTCTTGTCCACATTCACCACCCTTTTGTCCAACTGGTACTCTACCATGGTACGCTGTGCCGTCACTTGCACCTCTTGCATCATCCTTGCACTGGGTGCAATCTGTATTTTTCCGAGGTTCACTGCGTTGTGTTTCTCGTTCAGCGTCACGTGGTGGGGATGGAAATAGGTCTGGTACCCCATAAACGATATTCTCACCAGATAGGTGCCGTTGTTGGCCTTGGTACTGAACGACCCGTTGGCCTCGGACACCGTGCCTGTCACCAGCGACGAGTCCTTTGCTTTCAAGATGGCTACCGTGGCGTATTCAATGGGGTGTCCCGTTTTGCTGTCGTACACCCGTCCGCTAATTGTTCCCTGTGCCATGGCTGGGCAAATCATTCCGGCCATGCAGCACATCCATAATAACAGTCTCTTGGTCATGTATAAATTGGGTATGCTATTATCAATAATCAACCATTGTGCTTGCTCCTTGCTGTGCTATTCCGTCTTGGGTTGCCGCACGTAATGGGGCATATCGAAGGGGATGGGCAGTGAAAACTCTATCAGACCCCCAAATTCCTCACCGTCGTACCAAGGCACTTGGTATATCAGTTTCTTCTTCCCGTTCTTTTCGATTGTGTATGCATTCAACTTCTCGTTTTCCAACAAATCTTTCAGAATGGCTGCCGCACGGGGTGGGTGGCAGTCGAAAAGGTTGTTGCCTATTATTTTCTGTCCGTGACTGTTCACGTCAGCCGAGCACTGGTTCATGTCCAGTATGTTGCCATCCTTGTCGCATACCGTGATGGCCATACCTTTCAGTCCTTCAAAATACTTGTCCATAGTGTTTATTTTTCATGATGCATTAAATATTGGTTACAGACAGTGACCTTCCCGCTTGGAGTGTGGTTTGCCGTCTGTAACCAATATGTCATTCTACTTTGCTGTTATTTGGCGTTGATGGCAGCCAGGGCAATGCTGTACAGCTTTGTCTTGGCGCTGTCGCCACGGCTGGTGAGGATGCAGGGCACTTTGGCTCCCACCACCATGCAGGCCAACTCGGCACCGCCGAACTTGGTGCATGACTTGTAGAACACGTTACCGCTCTCAATGTTTGGGAACAGCAGGCAGTCGGCGTTGCCGGCCACTTCGCCGCCCACCTTCTTGGTCTTGGCACTCTCGGCGTCAATGGCCACATCCAGAGCAAGAGGTCCGTCGATAGCGGCACCCTTTATCTGACCGCGGTCGCCCATCTTGCTGATGATGGCAGCTTCCACACAGGCGGGCATACCTGTCGACACCTGCTCGGTAGCGGCAATCAAAGCCACCTTCGGCTTCTCAATCTCCAGGCTCTTGGCAGTGCTGATAAGGTAGCTTAAAATCTGCTGCTTCTGCTTCATGTCGGGAGCGGGTACGATGGCCACGTCGCTGCACACCAACAGTTTGTGGTAGCGCGGGATTTCAAACACAGCCATGTGGGTCAGCATATCGTTCTTTTTGCCGGGCATCAGGCCAGTCTCCTTGTTCAGGATGGCACGCATATACTTGTCGGTTGAAAGCAGGCCCTTCATCAGTATGTCGCCCTTGCCTTCGCGTATCAGGCCTACAGCCTTCACACCGGCCTTGGTCTCGTCAGCCTCCTGCACCATCTCAAATTTGTCGGGGTTGATACCCTCTTCGGCGCAGATTTTCTTGATGGTCTCAATGTCGCCTACCAGGGTGGCGTCAACAATCCCTTTGTCCACAGCGGCACTCGCTGCGCAAACAGTATGGTCGTCGTTGGCATAAGCGACCACAAGTCTTTTCTTTCCTTTGGTCTTGACCAATTCCAAAAGGTCGTCTAATTTTGTAATCATCTTGCTATTAATTTATTAATAATATAACAATAGGGTTTCGGTTTTTCCAACCGTCTGCAAAGTTACAAAAAAACTTTCACATACGACTTTTTTTCGTATTTTTGCACACGCTATGCCATTCATAGAGAACTTACGCAACTATCGGAGCCTGTCCATCGTAGGCCTTGAAAAAAACACCGGAAAGACCGTTTGCCTTAACTATCTTTTGGGTCGTCTGCACCAGTTGGGCATCTCCACTGCCGTCACCTCCATCGGTGTCGACGGCGAGCAGGTCGACTCTGTCTATGCCACCGCCAAACCTGAAATCACCCTCTACGAGGGCATGCAGTTCATCACCTCCCACAAACACTACCTCCAGCGGCGGCTCGTCTCGCGCATCCTTGCCGTCGACGAGCGGCGTACCGCTCTTGGCCAATTAGTCACGGCCCAGGTGCTCTGTCCAGGCCGTATACTCCTTTCCGGGGCTGCCACCACGGGTGTCCTCCGTCAGCAAATCTCCCAGTTCCGCAGCAACGGAGTGCAACTCTCCATTGTCGACGGTGCCCTCTCGCGTCTCAGCCTGGCATCCCCCACAGTCACCGAAGCCATGATTCTCGCCACGGGTGCTGCTGTCTCGCCCAATCTCCAGCAACTCATTTCCCGCACCCGTTTTGTCTTCCGCCTTATCAACCTCCCCGAGGTCTCCGACACCCTTAGGGTCAAACTCTCTTCCATCGACGATGGCCTATGGATAGTCGACAGTGATAGCAAAATCCACCCCCTTGGCATTCAGTCTGTTTTTCTTCTTGGTCCCGAAAGCAAAGAACTCTTCTCCCAAGGCAACACCCTCTTCGTCTCGGGTGCCGTCAGCAACCGTCTGCTCAAATTCCTCTCGTCGCAGCCCAACATCCGCGACATCGTTCTTATTGTCCGTGACTTCACCAAACTTTTCATCACCCCCGACGCCTATGCCGACTTTACCCGCCGGGGCGGTACCATCCAAGTGCTGCAACGCTCGCGTCTTATAGCCGTCTGTCTTAACCCCACTTCTCCCCAAGGCTACACCCTCAACTCCGACCAGGCTTGCCTACAACTCTCCGAAGTCCTCCAGTGTCCTGTCTACGATGTAATGCGATGTGGTTTGTCATAGGCTCAAACCCTGTCATCTGTTCCGATTACACGCAACTCTCTCTTGATAACCCTGCTCTTGTCAACAGTCGCTTCCTTTTTTCCTCGAAGAGGTATCCCTGCCGACAGTTCTGCCTATTGCGGATTATGGCGATATCAATTTTCGGTCTGCATTCGCCTACGGTATTCATGGGGGGTATCGCCTGTATATTTCTTGAAGAACTTGACAAATTGCGAAGCATCGCTGATGTGTAATTTCTCTCCAATAGCTTCTATTGTTTCATCAGAAGAAACTAACATTGCCTTTGCCAAAAGGATAGTGCGCTCGTTAATCCAGTCCATCGTTGTCTTGTCCGACTTCTTTTTAACGACATCTGCCAAATGGCCTTTTGTAATGTTTAGTTCGTTGGCGTAGTATTCTGGTTTGCGGACGGGGTATTCCTGCGTCGACAAAAGACGTATAAAGTTGTTTAAGATTTCCAAAGCACGGTCTGGCTGTGCAGGGTGGACAGGGCAATCAAGCTCACGATAAAGAGCGTGGATGCCGTATAGTAGTGAAATGATAAGGTATTTTGCACCCTGCTGATTGAAGGACTTGGATTTGATAATCTGACTCATCAGCCTAAAATAATTCTCCACCACACGGCGGTCGCTGTCGGGCAGCACGACATGGCTCTCCTTGTAGTCTATCAGTCCAAGGTGTTCGATTTCTGGAATGCGGAAAGCAACACAAAAAACATTGTATCCATCAGACTGGGCTTACTTAATCAGCACGCTATTGGCAGGAATAATCAATAAATGACCTTCTTTCAAAGTATAGTCGTTATAATTGACAGTGATTGTTGTAGAACCTTGACGCACAAGAATAATGCGGTGTTCAGGGGTGCGGGTTGGGCGTCCCAGTACAACCTTGTGTACATACGGCTCAAAGTTCATTATCAACGATATTGTGTCACTGAAATAATTGTCCCCCAAGTGGTCTAATATATGCATTTTTTCTCTGACTTGGTTGTCAATAACGTGGACACTATGGCTATCATTCTTTTGCATTGCACAACAAATCTTTAAATGAATTGCAAAGATACAAAAAAAATTTGAAGTGGAGAATAATGCGGAATTGTTCCGTGTATTTTACCATCTTTACCATGTATTATTCCTTTTCCATGCAACTGAAAGGCAGTATTTTTGCAACTGGAAACAACAACATCTTTTTTTCGGCAACAGACATAAATATCAATTCTTTAACAAGAAACAAGAACTCAAAAACGAAAATAGTCCGGCGAATACTCATATTTCGCCTCCAGTAAACACAATGGTTAACCCCAATGCAGACAAGACAGTATGCATTACAAAAAAGAAAACACTATGAGCATCAAAGCAAAAAGCCCCGCACAGATTGTTGCGCTGTTGTGCAGGGGCTGAATTGAGGAGGCGGAACACAGGGAGTGAAACATTTTTTACCCAACAGGCTCTCTCGTCATCGTCCTCCAAGGCATAGACAAAAAAACAGATATTTGTCCTCTGTATGGGGAAAAAATAGTATTTTTGCATCGAAAAACACAAAATAAAAAACTTATTATTAATAGCCTAAACAATTCACGCCATGAAAAAAGCACTTTTCTCCCTTATCCTGCTGGCCTGCGGAATGGCTGCTATTGGGCAGGATGACATGTATTACTTGGCAAAACAGTACCATAAAGTCGGAAACGCGTTTTACCATATCACCTCGGATAGCACGGTGGAGGTCGGCCCGCAGCAATGCCTCGACGGTCATTGCTACACATGGCAGGGGAATGTCGTCATACCGCCAACGGTGACTATCGGCTTGCAAACCTACACTGTCAACCGCATCGCCGACGAAGCCTTTCTCAGAGATGGTGCCACATCCTTAACCTTACATAACACCATCCGTGAAATAGGCAGGGAAGCGTTTGCTTATAGCAGTTTCAGAAATCAGATATCCCTTCCCGATTCCGTCCAGGTTATTGAGTATGGGGCTTTCGCCAATATGCGAGGAAGTCTGATTGAATTTCACATCCCCGCAGGCGTGGAACATATTGGGGAGAAGGCATTCTTCGGAACCAAGATATATCGTTTTGTAGTGGACTCTGGCAACCGTCACTATGTGGCCGTGGACTCGGTGGCTCTCTGCAACAGCGACACCACCCTTCTGCTCGCATATGCCGGACGGGAAATTGACTCCCAATACATTGTACCCTCCTCAGTCCGGCGCATAGCTGAAGGTGCCTTTTCTGCCAACCGCAACCTTTTCACCCTTATCTTGCCCGACGGCCTGCGCGAGATAGGGAACAGCATGGCTTCCGACACCCGTCTCCAAAACCTGCACATCCCCGCCTCGGTTTGTCGGATTGAAGGGGCTCTGCGCGACACGGCCTCCCGCTGGTTCAACCTCACCGTCGATCCCGGCAACCGCCACTATAAAATGGTGGACAGCCTATTGCTGAGCTTTGACGGCGACACCCTGCTTATGGCACTGGGTGCCGAAGGGGATTTTTCGGTGCCTCGAAATATACGCTTTCTGGGCAATAGACTTTTCTATAACAATCAGAAACTGTCTACTGTACATCTGCCAGAAGACGTTACAGCCATAGGCAACGAGGCTTTTGCACTCAGCTCTGCCGATGTGCGGATTCCCTCCTCACTGCAAAGTATCGGCAACCAGGCGTTCTCCGAGAACTCCGGCACTGAAAGAATCGCCATCCCGAACCTGACCTACTTGGGCGACAGTGCTTTTTTTCATAGCTCAATAAAAGTTGTCGACAGTGCTTTGGCTCTCCGTACTATAAATAATTGGGCATTCCAATTAAGCCAATTGACCTCTTTCGGGTGGGGTGACCAATTAGAGACCGCGTGTGAAGGAGCGTTCAACTGTTGCCCATTCGACACCAACACCACCCTGACGCTGCCTCCATCGCTCCGACGGATAGGCAGGGGCGCTTTCTTGACGAAAAAAAACATAAAAGCTGTCTTCCTATCGGGACCTGTCGACACCTTGGGTACGAATGCTTTCGGGTGTGCCGCACTGCACTTTCTCGACCCCCATGTACCCGTCACCTACGATACACCCCTGGAATTTGTCGACACTGTCTATACTCCCTGCGGTCTTGTCGATACCTTTGAGCAAGCTATTCCCCACCTCGAAAGCGTTGTATTTGTCGAAAGTTGCAACCCCGTCAGCATCACCTATGCCGACCCCATGCCGGGTTTCACCCTCTTCCCCAACCCTGCCCGTGAGTATGTCACCCTCAGTCTCCCCAGCCTTCCCGAAGGACCTGCCCGCGTCACCCTCCGCAACGCCATTGGCCAGGAACTTCTCTCGCTTCCCCTTGCTTCACCGCAACTCACCATTCCCACCTCCAGCCTCCCCGCCGGGCTCTACCTCCTCACCCTCCATTCACCCCAGGGCTCCCGCTCCGTGCGCCTTGCCATTGACTAAGTATTCCTAAACATAGCATAATCATTATGGTTTCGCCCTAATGTTTCCTCCGCTCTGTCGGCAGTGCAAAGAGGATAGTATCACGCTTGTTTTACACTATTAAAGTGTAAAACAAGCGTGATACAAGTGTAAAACAAGCGGGGGCTTTGCTAGGGAGCATCCCGTGAGGAATACGACTGAGGTGAGTGACAGGTCATATAGGATTGGCTGCCGAAGAGGAAGCCGCTTCTGCGTATCGTATCTTTTGTATCTCTGCAATGATACGCAAGCCTTTCATTCCGGCACGTCCCAGCCTGCCAAATGATTATTATTCCAAAAACATATGTATCCTAAAAGCGCCAGCCGAGGCCTACAGTAAGCTTTAGCGGGCGAACCCACATACCGTCGCCATGGTCGAAGGCCAAGAGGTCGGTGAGGGACATCTGGGCAGTAGCGTCGACAAAAAAACCGCATGGAATCTCGTAGCCCACCATGGCTCCGAAACCAGAGTGGCTGTCGGACATGGCAAGTGTCTCCTGTCCTGTAGTGGCATCCACATCGATGACGTGGTGGTATGGGTTGAACCGACTGTCGGCTGTTGTAAGCCGTCCCCATGTGATAAACTCGGTATAAGGCCCCACGCCCACAAAACCCCAACCCGTGTGGGAGTTGCCGAAACGCCAGGCAGCGTAGACGGGTATCTCCACACTGGCCGCAACGAGCGGACAGGCGTTGCCGTCCATCGTCAATGTGCTGCGTTGAAGACCATATAACGTATTGAATCGAATGAAGAACTGACGTCCGATGTTGAAGTCGAGAAACATACCGCCCTCGACTCCTACCGTCGGCGAGGCAATGATGTCGCGCGGAATACCGTGTAGCACGGGTTGTGAAAGGTTTGCCATTACCCGCACACCGTAGTTGACAACTTTGGTCGAAACGGCCTGCTGGGCGAACATCAACAAGGGTGTTGACGCAATGATGAGCGCAATGATTATCTTTTTCATTTCTTGAACTTTATTATATCGTTAAACGAAAACCAATTCGAATGCCGCCAAGATCTCGGCCACTGAGTCCGGTGGTGTAGGTGAGGCGGCGTACATAGTCGATGCGGATGCATCGCAGGATGTTCTCGATGCCGAAACCCACTTCAATGTAGGGTGTTGGTGTGAAGAGTGTGGTGCCGTCGGGCAATGCAAAAAGACCTTCGTGCCCGAACCGAGGATTGTTCTTAGGCGACAGCGAGCCATATATGCCGCTGAATGAGAGCACTTCGCGCATTTTCAGTTTGTTCACCAACGGGATGCGGTTCAAAATCCACCCTTTGAGGTAATAGGTGGCGTGGAGTGCCACCCATTGGTCGGCGACGAACTCCATCGGGTGCATCAGTGTGAAGGTATTGGGCGAGAGATAGAGCGACAGATTACTTTGCGGAGTGAAGAGCGACGGGAGCGGAACGCGATTCCATACCACGCCGGTATGCAGACGGGTGTCGATATGGCCGAAGCTGGAGAGCCAGAAACGTTTCTCGGCGATAATGTCGGTACGCTGGTAGGTGAAGCGGTAGTCGGTTTGCCCAAGGGTGTGGCGTAGACGGAAGACGGGAGCATCCTTGCTGAGGTTGAATGGTGACTCCTGCCCCAAGCGGTTGTTGTAGAGCGGCTCGCCGGGTGCATAGCGCAGTTGCAGACCCGCCTGCCAGTCGGCATAGCGACTCACTTCGGTGAGCGTGCCGTCGGCGGTAATGCGATGATATGCCAATGCCCCTGCAGGTTCGAAATCGGCATATTGCACCCATGCATCGAGACTGAGGCGGTTCTGCCATTCGTGCTCGTAGCGCAAACCTACACGTCGGGCATACTGTATGGCCGTTGGTGGCAACGAAGGCCAACGTGACATAAGGATGTTGTCGCGATCCAACAGGTCGGTACTCAGTCCAGGATTCTCAAGGTCGTAGGAGGTGGTAAGGTACAGGGCATGTCGTAGCGACTCGTAGGGGTGATACTCCTTGGGACGGAAGCTGTAGATGGCCGTAGCGGAGTATTTCAGACGCTGGTCGTGTGTTCCAAAGGCCAGATAGCCTTGTGTGAACCAATGGTTGCTGAGGTTGGCGGTGGTCATGCCGCCAAGACGCAGTCGCACTCCTTCCACAGGATTCAAGCTTATCATATTGTATATGGGGCCGATGTCGAAAAGACTCTGCTCGCGGTCGGACGAGGTGGCGATATATCCTGAACCTACTATCTCCACTGCTTTGATGGCAGCGTTGAACTCAGGCACCCGCTTTAATTCGGTGACGAGACTGTCAATCACTGTCTCTTTGGCAGTCAATGGTATGGGACGGACATTTTGGAGTACTGGCGGTTCGTCGGCAACGTCTTCTTCGTTCAACACATACACCCCGTGGTGAGCATATAGTTGCCGCCAGTTCTTGAAGATACAGAATCGCGCATAGGTGTGCATCTCCTTGGATTGCAGGCATCCGCCTTGCGCGACGGAGAATGTCTCGTCGAGGCTCAGGTCGCTGACAAAGTTCATGTTGATTTGTGGTGGAACGCTGATGGAATAACGTTTCAGTATGTGTTTGTCGACGGTGATGTAGAGATGACCAGTGAAACCGAAACTCTCGCGGTTGACTGGCACAAACATCAGTTTCACACACCTTTCTCCATCGATAGCTACTGTGTCTTCAATGTAGTAGTGATAGTAGCTCACAGCGAACGTGGACGATAACGGGCTGACGAAGCGGTTGAGCATCAAGTCTATCGTATTGTCGAAAATGTCGATGCGGGTGAACATGGCGTCGAGGTTGGCCGAGAGCCCTTCCTTTTCGAGCAATTTGTCGACACCCGTCGACTGGCGAGTCAGCTCATGGTCTCCCTCACTCAGTGTCTCGCGCAGGCTTACAGTCAGTACAGGGGTTTGGTTGAACTGGGCGGTATCGACGTATTTGCGCAGGAAAGAAAATTTCTCTAATAGAGCGTTGCGTTCGAAGTCGAAGTCAAAGCGGTCGAGTGCCAGAATGGTCTTCTCGTAAGTTAATTGTGATGTGTCGCGTTGCGGACGCTGCTGTTCCTTATGCGCAATCACGTCGTTCAACAAGTCCACTGCGGGGTTGTTTTTTCGACTATAGCGGTCTTTGTGGCGCGAAGCGGTGACCACTACTTCGCTGAGGTTATACACGTCGGGCTCCAACTCGATACGCATTCCGCGCGTCATTCGGTTGGCGTGTAATGTGACAATCCGCTTCTTGTAGCCAACAAAGCCGACAGAGAGTGTCACCAACCCCTGTTTGTTCTCGACTTGGAAGTGACCCTCTGCGTCGACCATGGTCCCAATTTGCGTCCCCACAAACACCACCTGTGCAAACGCTATCGGCTCTCCCGTCCGCACGTCCACCACCACTCCCTCAGCTCCAGTGACAGGCGGTACCTGTTGTGCCCATACGCACGGCGTCAACAGGTAAAGTGTTATCAGTAATAGAACCTGTTTGCTCCTCATGATTATGTGGATGGCACTTAGTTATTTATTTGCTGTATTTTGAATTACTTCATTCGATTCTGGCGGTGCAGTTCCTCCTCCTCACGGGCTATGCGGGCCTTGGCTTCCTCAATGGTCTCACCTTCCCGCATGAGGAATTTCTTTACAAAGGCATCGCTGATGCGGGTGAAGCCTTCCACCACGCCGTCCTGAACTGCTGTATAACCGCTAACTACACCATTCTCGATGGTCTTGTAACCCTTGACCACGCCATCCTCAACCTTCTGATAGCTGCTTTTCACCGTGTCTGCTACACGTTTCATGTTGTTCTTTTCCATCTTTGATTCATTTTGTGCTCCTGCCACACTGCTCACGGCAGTGGCTGCGAGGAACAAGATTACTGTTTTGAATGAGCTTTTCATCTAATCAATTCTTGAAATCGTTTGCAAAAGTACACTATTTGATAGTAATTTCTCGAATTAATAGAAAAACACGACAATGAATATACCAATTTGAACAATTTGACGTTATAAAATTATGGAAAACATCCATGAACAATTTGAGCAAACAGTATCGCTGTGTCATTACGGCGACGACATCTATCTGTTGGACGAGGGACAGCCGTTGGGCGAACTGATGCCTTTGGTGTCGGGCCGCGAAATCATGACGGATAAGATTGTCTTCCTGATGTGCCGCTCGGGGTTGCTGCACATTCGGCTCAACTACCATGAGTTGTCTCTCGTTGCGGGACAAGTACTAATCGCCCTGCCGGGAATGATTATCGACACACTCGAGGTGAGTCCTGACTTCCGCGCCACTACCATGCTCCTTTCTGAACGTTTTACAGACAGCCTCAACCTTGGCAGCTCTTACCGCATAATGCTTTCTATCCAACGGCAACCTGTGGTCACGCTGATGGCTGGCATGGAGGATGCCATGCTTAACTTTGTAGGCATGATACGAGGGCTATTGACATTGCCATCACACCCCAACCTCGACCGTGTGGTGCACCTGCTTTTCGAGTCATGGTTCTTTGGTTTCGGCCCCTACCTGCACAGCACCGAGAGTCAGCGCATCGCCACCGCTGCGGAGATGCACACCGAACAATTCCTGCGTTTGGTGGAACAAAACTTCCGCCAGCAACACTCGATTGGCTGGTATGCCTCACAGATGAACATCACTCCAAAGCGGCTCAGCATCTGTGTCAAGCAGACTTCGGGGAGCACTGCTACCCAATGGATTGACCGCCACCGT
The DNA here is from genome assembly GCA_017530105.1 of Bacteroidales bacterium. Lineage (GTDB taxonomy): Bacteria > Bacteroidota > Bacteroidia > Bacteroidales > P3 > Colimorpha. The sequence continues at coordinate 17,146 of JAFXMW010000022.1, read as the reverse complement.
CTGCACGAATCTATCCGCCAGCTTCGCAGTGGCAAACTCACGGTTAAAGAAATATCATCAAAACTCGGCTTTCCCAATCAATCAGCCTTCGGTACTTGGTTCAAGCGCCTCACTAATACCAGCCCGAGTAAAATGGATAGGGAGCACTTATAGAACCAAACGTCAGATAATAGAATTAGGTAACGGGGGGGGACGATTTGTACTGTTGTGAAGCTTGCTCCAATTGTCTCACACAAATGCAATGTGTTAACAGGTGGAAGATAATTAAACCCAAATCGGTTGTTAGGGTTTATGACAGATTAGTATATGTTTTGAGTAGATTGGTTACATTGCTGTCGAGGGCGTAGCGTGCTACGATGAGACAGGGGTGTGGTCAAGTTGCCGAAAAGGGCATAAACAGAAAAAAAAACGAACTGGATTATCATAGCCGCACTGATGCTTCCACTGCTCTGTCTGTAGTACAGGGGTTATTGTTTAGGGGGTGTGGCGGCGGGTGGTTGGGCGGCGAAGAGCTGCATCTGGCAGTTGCGGCAGTCGAAATGGAGCCGCAGCCATTGTCCGTTGTTGTGGAGATAGAGGGGTTCGGGGAGTGCTTTTTTGTTTTCGCGCAGGCAGGCACCCAGTTCGTAGCGCAGACAGTAGCGGGTGGTCATGAGGGCTTTGCCTTGGTAGGCATGGGTTTGTTCGAGACCGTATTCCAGTTGCTGCACCCCGTGGCGGCGGTAGAATTGTTCGGTGCGGGAGTTGAGGACGTTGGCACGGTAGTCGAGGACGGTTTCGTAATAGGGGGTGGTGTTTGACTGTCGCTCGGCAAGGGTGGGGCAGTGGCCGCGACGGGAGAGGTGTGCGGCAATGCGGGTTTGTTCGAGTCGGGAGGTGGCTTGTCGCCGGAGGTCGTTGAGCAGTGAGGGGGGTAGGAACCAGGGTTGCTGGCAGTGGTTTTCGATGCTGGCGGCAGAGAAAGGGGTGTCACCCAGTTTGGCGAGTTGCCGCCCGGTTTGTTCTGTTGCCTTTTCGGGGTTGTTGGCGGGTTGCTTGGTGCAGGCTATGGCGGCGGTGGCTTGGCAGCCGTCGGTGTCGGATATGATGAGCTGGAGGCCGTCGGGGGTGTCGTTTAGGGTGAGGCTGACGGGGATGCGCCGCTCGGCGGTACGGCCTTGAAGTTGTTTTTCGAAAGCTTGGTCGTTGTTGCGCCACAAGGGTGTGCCGGGGGTGAGTCCGGCAGGCATCTGGTTGGGGGTGATGGTGTTGCCCTGTACGTGGTTGATCAGGAAGCCGACAAGCTGTCCCTGTGGGTTGAAGAAACAGAGTCCGTCTCCGGGGGTGAGGGGCTCGGTGCTTTGCAGGGTGACGGTGTTGCGCCTTATGGATGTGGCTTTGCCTATGCGTTTGCCGAGTGATTTGGGTGTTAGAAACGACGCCATGGGCTGGCGTTGGCGGAGGAAATAGTCGGTAAAGCCCCGGTTGAAGGTTTTTTCGAGGTCGGGAGTGAAGAAGAAACGGTATGAGCCAGACGAGGCTGGTTGGTGCTCGGGATGACCTTCCATAATGTTGTCGAGCAACTGGCGGTAGTATGCGGTGACGTTTTTGACGTAGCTGAGGTCTTTGAGGCGTCCTTCGATTTTGAAAGAGGTGATGCCGGCTTCGATCATGGTGCGGAGGTGGGCGGCTGCGGAGAAGTCTTTGAGGGAGAGGAGGTGCTGTGCTTTGCGGATAGGGGTGCCGTCGGGGCCGCAGAGGTCGTAGGCTGAGCGGCAAGGCTGGGAGCAGCATCCACGGTTGCCGCTGCGGTCGGTGAGGTATTGGCTTAGGTAGCACTGTCCGCTGTAGGAGACACAGAGGGCTCCTTGGACGAAGGCCTCAAGGTCGACGGTGGTGTGGCGGCGTATTTCGGCCATTTGTTGGAGTGAGGTTTCGCGGGCGAGGATAATGCGGCTGAAGCCTGCTTGCTGAAGAAACTGGATGCGAGGAAGGGTGGCGTTGTGGGTTTGGGTGCTGGCGTGGAGTTCGATGGGCGGAAGGTCACATTCCAGCAGTCCGAGGTCCTGGATGATGGCGGCATCGACTCCGGCGTTGTAGAGTTGGTGCAACATTTGGACGGCATCGTCTATTTCGTTGTCGAAGAGGAGAGTGTTGACAGTGGCGAAGACACGGGCGTGATAGAGGTGGGCGTAGCGGGTAAGGCGTTCGATGTCGTCGATGGTGTTACCGGCGGCAACGCGGGCTCCGAAAGCGGGGGCACCGATATAGACGGCGTCGGCGCCATGGTTGATGGCTTCGCGACCTTGTTCAAGGTTTTTGGCGGGAGAGAGAAGTTCCAGCTGCATGGTTACTCTATTTTGAAACGGTGAAGTATGGGTGAACGCGACATATCGTTGGGGTTGGTGCCGGGGACGTTCTGTGGGACGGCGGTGCCGAGACTGTCGAAGTGGTGCTGCCAGTAGGCGGGGAGGGTGCCGTCTGAGGCGTAGAAATTCATGGGTTGGAGTGGGAAGAGGTGATTGCCGGAGGTGTCGAGGAAACATTCGTACACCAGTTCGCTGCAATATAGTCGTCCGTTGTCGGGGAGAAAATAGGGGTCGTAGGGTTGGCCGACGAAGGCTTGGAGTCGCTTGAGGAGGGTGGCGGAATCGTAGGGGACTCCGACTGAGTAATATTTCGCCATAGAGGTAAAGCCATAGTCACTGTTAGTGTCGTAGAATGAGAGGCAGAAATCGCGCAGAGTCCGGCGGGCCACTCCTAAGGAGGGGGTGGCGTCAAAGACGTAGACACCGCTGTCGGTGCATTGTGTGATGGCTACATGGGTGAAGGCGGGTTGGAGGGAGTCCCAGGCAGTGGCGGACTGGATGGCGTGGCCCATGCCTGCAGTGTCGTGGATGAAGATGAGGTCGCCTGTTTCGAAGTCGCAGGGGGGAGGGGACAGGATTGTTTGTCTGCAGGCGGTAAAGGCCGACAGGAGGCATAATAGTAGGGGGAGGAGAAGGCGGGAGTGTCGCATGTCAGGAGATTTTGAGGAGGGCATCGCGTATTTCGTTTTCAGGGACTGGGAGGTTGATGACGGGGGCGGTGATGTCGCTGAGGAGAACGCAGCAGATGTCGCCGCCGCTGTTTTTCTTGTCCTGCCGCATGTAGGCGAGGATGCCCTCGGTGTCGCGGAGGGTGTAGTGCGGGAGGGTGACAAGTTTTTCGGCCACTGCGCGGTAGTTTTGGAGGACGGAGGGGTCAAGGCCGAGTTTGCGTACGGAGAGATAGAGGGTGCATAGGAGGCCTATGCCTACGGCGGTGCCGTGGGCGAGAGGGGTTTGGCCTGGGTGGCGGCTGAAGGATTCGAGTGCGTGGCCGAAGGTGTGGCCGAGGTTGAGGATGTGCCGGATGCCGAGGTCGCGGGGGTCTTGCTTGACTATGGCGGTCTTGATTTCGGCACAGGCGGCAATCATGCCGGGCTGGAGGTCGAGGCTGCCTGAGAGTATTGTCTGGCAGAGGCTTTGGAAGTGGCTGCGGTTGCCGATGAGGAAGGTTTTGAGCATTTCGAAGAGGCCGTTGATGATTTCGGCATCAGGGAGAGTGTGGAGGAAGGAGGTCTCGATGCAGACGATAGCGGGTTGGTGGAAGAAACCCACTTGGTTTTTGCTGCCATTGATATTGAGGGCTGTTTTGCCGCCTATGGCAGCGTCGACCATGCCGATGAGGGTGGTGGGTATGTTGATGTGGCGGATGCCGCGCTTGTAGCTTGCCGCCACAAAGCCGCCGAGGTCGGTGATGCAGCCTCCGCCGAGGTTGACAAGGACGGTATCGCGGTCGGCGTTGGAGTCGAGGAGGGTTTGCCACAGTTGAGAGGCGATGGCGGGGTCTTTGCACTCTTCGCCTGCGGGGACTTCGATAAATTCGGCCTGATGGAGTCGGTCGACGTGGGAAATAAGGATAGGGAGGCAGTGGGAGTAGGTGTTCTCGTCAACGATAAGAAAAAAACGGGAGTTGTCGAAAGTCTTGCCGGAGAGAACGCGGTTGAGACGGCCGAGGGAGGAGATGCGAGAAGGGAGAATGGTTCGGGTCATTGTATGATGAGTTGAGTGGTGGTTCGGGTGCGTTGCTGGAGGAGGATAGTGCGGTCGGCAACAATGCGGTCGATGATGTCTTGTGTGTAGTAGCGTATGGTGATGAGTTACAGGCCTTGGTTGTAGCGGAGGAGGAACTGCTCTTGGAGATTGTCGCGTAGTTGGTTGAGGAGCATGGGGTTGTCGTCGATGCAAAGGGAGAAGCTGAGGGCTGTGTTTTGCATGAGGTTGACGCGGATGTTTAGTTTGGCGAGTACGGCGAAGATGGTTTGCAGGTTATCTTCGGCTATGAAGCTGAAGTCTTTGGGCAGAACGGAGAGAAGTGTTTGGTTTTTTTTGAAGATGTAGAGGGGGGTGAGGGGGTGGATGGTGGGGAAGGGACCGATGACGGAGCCGGGGGAGAGGGGGTTGAGGAAGGATTTGATGTGGAGCTGGATGTTTTTGTTTTGGATGGGTTTGACGGTTTTGGGGTGGATGACACTGGCGCCGTAGTAGGCCAGTTCGATGGCTTCGTTGTAAGGGATTTGTTCTATCTTGACGGTATCGGGGAAGTATTTGGGGTCGGCATTGAGAAATCCGGGAACGTCTTTCCAGATGGTCATGCTCTCGGCATTGAGACAGTAGGAGAGTATAGAGGCACTGTAGTCGCTGCCTTCGCGGCCGAGGGTGGAGGTGTGGCCGTCGGCACTGCCGGCAATGAAGCCTTGGGTGACGACGAGGGGTTGGGAGCGGAGTTGGGAGGAGTCGACGTTGCGCTGGGTAGCGGTGAAGTCGACATTGCCTTCGCGGTATTGGTTGTCGGTGTGGATAAGGGTGCGGATGTCTATCCACTGGTTGTGGAGGCCGATGCTGTCGAGATAGTGGCTGATGATGGTGGTGGAGATGAGTTCACCGTAGCAGACGGTTTGGCTGTAGTCGAGGTTGTAGTCGGTGGGGGGAAGTGAGTTTTGTTGTTGAAGTTGGGAGAAGAGCTGACCGACGGCGTTGTAGACGGGATGTTGTGGGGAGGGGAAAAGGTCGTGCAGGATGGTATGGTGATAGTCTTTGACCTTTTGCAGTAGTGCAGGGTGTTGGTCAGCGGGGTTGACTCCAGGGACAAGCTGTTCGAGCATGTTGGTGGTTTTGCCCATGGCGGAGACCACGACGACGAGGGTTTGATTGTCGAGGTGGCTGCGGACGATGTCGGCCATGTTGCGTACTGCCGAGGCGCTGTTGACGGAGGCTCCGCCGAATTTGTACACTTTCATGGGTGGATGATTATCGTAATTCCCGTTGCATGTCGCGGCGGGTGTCTTTTTCTTTGATGCTTTCGCGTTTGTCGTAGAACTTTTTGCCTCGAGCCAGAGAGATGAGCAGTTTGGCACGTCCTTGTGGATTGATGAAGAGTTTGACGGGGATGATGGTGAAGCCGCGTTCCTTGATTTTGATTTGCAGTTTGTGGAGTTCGCGGCGGTTGAGGAGTAGTTTGCGGTCGCGCTTTGCGGCATGGTTGAGGTAGGAGCCGAAGCGGTATTCGGAGATGTGCATCTGGCGGACAAAAAGTTCGTTGCCTATAAAGGTGCAGTAGGCATCGGTGAGGTTGGCTTTGCCGTCGCGGATGGATTTGATTTCGGTGCCTGTAAGCACAATACCCGCAGTATAGTCGTCGAGCAGAAAGTATTCATACTCTGCCCGTTTGTTCTTGATCTCAATGACATTCTTTTCTTCCATGTTATAGGTAACGTGGAAAATAGTAATTTATTGGATGGAGAGGAAAGAGTTTTTTTTGCGGAGGTTCATTTCTTCGGCGAAAAGGAGGTTACGGTAGTTGTCGAGTTGTGGGATGGGGTCGGAGAGGAAGTTGACGGGAAGGGCATCGGGAGTGAGACGGAAGGAGGGGTTGTTTTTGAGAAATTGGAGGATGCGTAGACCGTCGACACGCTCGGCACAGGCATGGATGAAATGTTGAGGGGTGCGGAAATTGCGACGGAGGGGCGACCAGAGGTCGTTGGTGTCGAGTTGTTGGCAGAGGAAAGGGGACATGGGGGTGGGGAGGTCGTGGAGGTAGAGGTCAGGGAATGTGTCGTAGGTGGCTTTTACGGCATCGAAAGCCTGTGGGGAGTAGAAGGGGTAGCGGTTGTCCATTTCAGCCATTCCAGAGGCAATTGCGGGACCGGTGCCAAAGGGTACGCGCAGGGAGGGACGCCCTTGGGGTCGGACGGTGACGGGGGAGGAGTTGGCGGGAGTGGAGAGTAGCAGCTCTATTCTGCCGGTTTTGGCAAATTTTTGCATGAGGTAGAAATCTTCGCCGCCTTGCAGAGGGGTGATGCCACCCACTTTTTTGTATGCCCAAAGGGGGAAAACCATAGCACTGCCTAAAGCGGTGAAGGCATAGGGATTGCCGATACGGAGGAGCTGGATGAGGTAGTGGCGCATGTAACATTCATAGCGCAGGAGGGGACGGTCGAGGAGAGGGTCGCCGCTGAGGGGGTGGTAGTAGGGGACACAAAGAGCGTTGCTTTGGTTGTGGAGGTTAAGGGTGTGGAGGAGGGTGTCGAAATAGTTGTTGTCGAAATCGGTATCGGCATCAAGGCTTACAACGATTTCATTTTCGTCGTGGTCGGAGAGGATGCGGTCGAAGAGGATTTTGCGTGCCCAGCCCACGCCTTTGCGTTTGCCTGTCCAGCCTTGGCCGGTGGAACTGCGGTCGATAATAACAATGGGGAATTGGGAGTAGGAGCGGAGGAGGTGGAGGGTTGTCTGGTTGTCGTCGTAGCCGTAGCCGCCTTCTTCGTTGTTGACACAGACATAGAGGGTGAAGTCTTGGCAGGTTTGATTACAGAGTTGTTGCAGCAAAGACGGAAGGTTGGCACTTTCGGCCAACATGGGGATGGCAACGGAGAGGTGGCGGTAGCGAGGCATGGCGGACTAATACTTGATCACTTTCACTGCCTTTCCATCCACAGGGATGAAGTATACGCCTGCTGGACGGTCGCCGAGGTCGTAATGGCGTTGTGCGTGGGGAGTGGTGACAGTTATTTTTCCGCGTGTTGGGTTGGGATATACTTTAAAGGAAGTGGCCTGCCGTGTGGGGATGGAGACAAGGGTGTCGTCGAGGTGGTGGATTTCGTCGATGTAGTTGATAAGCGCCTGAGCCTGGCTTTGCCAGTAATGATTCAGAAGATGGGAAGAGAGCTTCTTGGATATGGAGAGTTCCATGGTAAGTTCGCGCATGTTGTGGTAATAGTTGAAATAATCCTGTCGGCCATTGTGGATGACGTACCAGTCGCCTCCGTTGATGTATCCTGTGGGGGAGACGTTGCGGAAAAGGCGGTTGTTGCGAAGGCGGCAGGTGTCGACAAAACGTTTGCTCACTTGTTTCCACCAGGAACTGTATTCGTTGAGTCTTTCGAAAGAGGTAAAGCTGTCCCATGGGTAGTTCATCACCTCGGAGCCACCGTGGAGGTTGGCGCTGAGGAGGAAGTGATGCTGCTCGACATAGTCTATCATGGCTTTGTTTTCGGGTTGGAGGGAGTCTAAAGGAGGCGTGCCGAAAGGGTCGGGGTAGTTGCGGTTGAGGTCAACGCTGTCGGCGTTGAAGCGCCATGAGAGTGCCACGGTGCTATCACCGCCACGGTAGGTGCCGTCGGGATTGGAGAGGGGGTTGATGTAAATGCGGGTGCGGTCGAGCAGTTTGGTGATGCTTTCGGATGAGCCGTAACTGCGCAGGAGGGTGTCGCACAGGCGCAGCATGAGGTAGAAGCCTGTCAGTTCGTCGCCATGGATGGTGGAGGAATAGAAGAATTGTGGACGGTATAGGTCGTTGTCGGAAGAGCCTGTAATGGCCAAAGAGAGAATCAGCCTGCCTTGGATGGAGAGGCCGATGGTGTCGAGGTAGCAGAGGGTGGGGAAACTGTCTGCAAACTGTTGCATCATGGCTACGTAGACATCGTAGGTGGGGTATTTGTCCCATGTAAGCATCTCTTCTATGGTATTAGCCATGACAACGGCTTTGGGTTCAAGGGTGTCGGGTGCAGGCGGGAAGGCATCGGGACGTGGAGCTTGGGCGTTAGCGGAGATAGTGACAAGGAAGAGGAAAAGACCGAGAGTTGTGACATTTCGCCACAATGCCACGTTTTTTTTGTTGAGAGGGAAAAACATATTAAGACAGATTTATTTTTCTTTCTGATTCTTACGGAAAGTAAAGAGTAGGTTGCCGAAGAAGTTCCAAATGGTGGTGATGCCCACGGCCACGACCCACAGGATGTAGAAACGCCAGTCGTCGGCCCAAGAGGGAAAGAGGCGACTAAGGAGCCACAGGCTACCGTTGTTGATGCCCAGTCCGATTACCGACACGAGGATAAACTTGACATATTCCACCCCCACCTGTTTTTCGTGGCTGTGGAAAGTCCAGATGCGGTTGAGAAAATAGTTGCTGGAGGCAGCGGCAATGAAACCGATGGGGTTGGCGATAAAAGGGTTCATCCCCACAACTTCTTTGAGGAGAAAGAGCAGACCACCATGGATGACCATGCCACTTGCCCCCACTACGCCGAATTTGACAAATTTCAGCAGTAGTGCCTTCATGTGTGAGCCACTATCAAGTAACACTTCTCTTGACATTCAGTCGTGAGGTTAGAAACGGGCTTCGTTGGGGTCGTGCGGGATACCTGTCTTGCGAAGTTTGCCAGCAGGTTGCGGACGCTTGGGACGGCTGATGCGGTGAGCGGGTTTCTTCTGGCGGGGGAGGTACTTGACATCGCCGGCACTGTTCACCTCAGGGGCGGAAACCTTGCCAGTAGTGAGGTTCACCTTGATGTGCCAGTAATGTCCGCAGCCGCCCTCGGTGAGGACAATGTCTTTGGTAAGCCGTTCGGCGGCACTTTCGTCCCAGACGAAATTCACCCATACGATATGACAGCCTGTAATGTCGGTAAATCCAACATACTGGCGTTCGTATTTGCGCATGTGCTCGTCAATCACGGGGCAGTCGCCCTCCTGATTGATGTGGTATCGATTGACATAGGCGATGCGTTTCTGGATGAGACGCTCGGCTTCGGCAATATCCTCCTCGGTTGGGGTGTAGCGTCCATCTTGATTCTCGATGGTGAAGTCAACGTCCCAGCCTTCGTGGAAGGCATAACCGTGGTAATTACTGCCGTTAATCTCCTCATAGTCCCAAGTCTCAACAGGGACTACATAATCCTGAGCCTTGGCCATTCCGCAGACTGCCATGGCCAGAGCCAATATCATTGCTGTTCTCTTCATATCGTACGATAGTTTTTTATGCCGGATTTTTTGTTAAAAATTGAACGTTATAATAACTCAAAATTCGTTGCAAAAGTACACAGATTTTAGAAAATAGACAAAATTTTTTTCAGTGTCAGAAAAAATTCATATATTTGCAATTTGATACCGAATAGGATACGATACTCTCAATTTGGTTAGAACGGTTTCAAAAACAGGCGATAACAGAACACTTGAGAGCGGATAGCAATGAAAAAATGTGGCTTTTTGCTACCTTTTCATCGTATTCTGCAATTCGGTGACAAGAAAAATAAAATAACAAACAAAGTAATATTATGAACAAATTCGTAACAGTAAAAGAAGCTGCTGACAAGATTCACGACGGCATGACCGTAATGGTTGGCGGATTCCTCGGTGTAGGCAATCCCATTGCTTTAATCGACGCACTGGTTGAAAAAGGGGTCAAGGACCTCACCATTATTTGCAACGACACAGCCTATCCCGAGGTTGGCGTAGGCAAATTAATCACCAACCATCAGGTGAAGAACCTTATCGCCACCCATATTGGCACCAACAACAACACCATCGACCAGATGAATGCAGGAGAATTGAACGTTACTCTGCAGCCTCAGGGCACATTGGCCGAGCAGATTCGTGCCGCAGGTGCTGGCCTTGGTGGAGTCCTCACCACCACTGGTTTGGGTACCGTGGTTGAGAATGGCAAACAAAAAGTGACTGTCGATGGTAAGGAGTATCTTTTGGAGAAACCCATCCGTGCCGATGTGGCTATTATCGGTGCCAACATCTGCGACGAGAGCGGTAACTTGGTCTACAAGGGCACCTCACAGAATTTCTGCCCCATGATGGCTACCGCTGCCGACGTAGTCATTGTCGAGCCTCAGGAAATTGTCAAGACCGGCAGCATTGCTCCCGAGAATGTCAAGACTCCTGGCATCTTTGTCGACTTCATCATCAAGAAATAACCTTTAAAAACTTAAGATAACATGGCTATCACCTCTATGCTCCGCGTTCGCATGAGCGCAAAAGATGCCCATTACGGCGGCAATCTTGTCGACGGTGCCCACATGGTTCACCTCTTCGGCGATGTGGCCACAGAACTGCTCATTAAACAGGACGGCGACGAAGGACTCTTCTGCGCCTACGACATGGTTGAATTCAAGGCCCCTGTTTATGCAGGCGACTATATTGAGGCTTACGGCGAAATCACCCACGTCGGCAATACCTCGCGCAAAATGAAATTTGAGGCTTACAAGGTCATCCGCACCCTGCCCGAAATCAGCGCCAGTGCTGCTGAGGTGCTTGAGGAACGCATTCTCGTTTGCCGTGCCACGGGTACCTGTGTCACCCCCAAAGAGTGTCAGCGCTACAACAAGTAGTTTTTTTGACATAAGGCATTAGAAAAGCGGGAGCTTCTTTTTGGAAGTTCCCGCTTTTCTTAGGCACGAAAAAAGCCGACCAACAAGGGCCGGCTTTTAATTTATGGGTAAATCGGATTATTGATTATCGGCAGTGATGCGCTCGAGCCATTTGAGCATTCCGAGCATGACACCCATGGAGATGAGGCAGAAGATTGCAAACACACCCCAAGTCATCCACTGGTGCGGGAAGGCGTTGAGCATCTTGACACCCAAGAAGATGAACAGGTTGCCGATAGCAGTGGCTGAGAGCCACAGACCTTGGCAGATACCTTGCAGGTGCTTGGGAGCAATCTTTGACACGAAGGAGAGGCCCAGCGGCGAGATGAACAGCTCGGCAACCGTCAGGAAGAAGTAAGTGAGAATCAGTATTGACGGGCTGGACCGCATGGCCATCTTTGTTGCTTCGGGCAGAACCTTGAAGGCATCGCCAGAAGGATAGTTGTTGATTGCAGCCACTACAATCAGGAAGATGTAGGCACATGCCGCAATGAACATACCCAGGGCAATCTTGCGCGGAGTGGAAACCTCTTTGCCCTTACGAGCAAAGGCAGCAAAAATCCACATGACGATAGGAGTCAGGATAATGACAAAGAAAGGATTGATACACTGCAGAATCTCGGGCGGGATGGCGCTGGTGTCAACAAAGTCGCGGGCAAAAATGGTGAGCGACTGAGTGTTCTGGTGGAACGAGAACCAGAAGAATACGGCAACACCGAGAACGGCATACAGGGCATACATACGCTGTTTGATTTCCTTGGCATTGGCTTGACGTTCAGCCTCAGTGTACTGAGCTTCGGCTTTCTTCTCTTTCTTTACGGGGTTGGGGAGACGGTTCTTGACACTGAGGAAGATGAACAGGGAAATAAGCATGGCCAGAACCGATGCAATGAAGGCCAGATGAACGCCCGTGTTGTACACTGTCAGGTAGTTGTTGCAGAACTCAGGCAGGTTTTCAGTGGCTTGGGGGATAGACTGAGTGAGGGTGTTGAGGTTGTCCATATCGTTGCCCTCCATAGTGCCCTGAACGAATTTGTGGCACAGACGGGGCAGGTCGGCATTGTAGATGTAGTGCTGAGTCTTCAGCCACCAGTTGCGGATGAGAGGAGCAATAAAGGGAGCGATAACGCCGCCGATGTTGATGAATACGTAGAAAATCTGGAAGCCCGGGTCACGTTTGCTTCTTGCCAAGGCAAGTGCTTCGGGTCCTTTCTTGGCAGCTTCGGCTTCAAAGTCGTCGTACAGTTGACCCACAATGGCCTGCAGGTTGCCTTTGAACAAACCGTTACCGCAGGCAATCAGAATCAGAGCAAGCATCGTGATGACCAGCACCCACGAGAATCCACCGTGGTCGCTGAACACCGGGATAGAAAGAATGGCATAGCCCAAGGCCATCACCACAATACCCCAGATAATGGTGCTCTTGTAATTCTGTGTGCGGTCCGCAATAATGCCGCCAGGCAGGCTGAGCACATAGATAAGGAAATAGAAAACGGCAAACATGATGCCCGACACCTCGTCGGAGATGCCGAACTTAGAGCAGATGAAGAGTACGAGCACGGCATTCATAATGTAATAGCCGAAACGCTCACCCATGTTACTCAAGGCTGCCGCAATAAGGCCCTTGGGGTGTTCTTTCCTCGCTTTGCGAAGGTAATAAATCAAGAATGGGATGACAATGATGATAACGCCTATTAAAACACATAACGGGCGGTTGGTCTCCCAAAGATTAATGATACTGTTCATAATAGTACATTTTTGATTATTAATAATTTGAATTTGTTACAATCAACTATAGTATTTTTTTTTACCCTGCAAAGATACGAATAAATCTGAATAATTCGTATCTTTGCAAAAAAATTTAACAAAAAACATGGTGAAAGACCCCATTCAGACTGCCCTTTCAGCCCTTAAACAGGGGCAAACACTGCTCTATCCTACCGACACTATTTGGGGTATCGGGTGCGATGCCCTTGATGTCTCCGCCATTGAGCGGGTATATGCCATCAAAGAGCGCGACCATAGTAAGTCGATGCTTATTTTGGTAGCGTCAGATATGCTTTCGCCCGATGTGTCGCAGGAGGTAAAGACCCTGCTGTTGGAGAGCGATAGACCTACAACGGTAGTGGTACCTGCCCGCTATGTGGCGTTACCTCTGCCCATGAACTTGCTGGCTTCCGATGGCACAGTGGGTGTGCGTGTGCCACGCATGGACTTTTGTCAGGAGCTGTTGCATCGGTTGGGGCATCCTATTGTGAGTACCTCTGCCAACCTCTCTGGTCATCCTGCTCCCCGGTGCTATGCTGACATCGACGAGGCTTTGAAGCAACGTGTGGATTGCTGCCTGCCCGACTTGCCGGAGTTCCGCCACATCCCCACAGGTTCCAGCCGAGTACTGAAGGTGAACCCCGATGGACTAGTCACGATAATTAGAGAATAGTAAAACGAAGTCCTCGCCATGTATGGCAAGGACATCATTTTATGAGTGAGGCTTTGGTTGTTGTTGCAGCAGGATTGCAAATCATGAGCGGTCGAAAGATATAGGATTAACATGCAGCCGTTGATAATAAGCCGTTAGATGGGATGCATACAAGAGAGATGTAGACGTTAATAGAAGAAACGTCCAACAATCATTCAATTAAGGCGGGTTCTATTTATTCACTTTTTGGTCATCTAAACAGACAGAACCCATTAATCTGCTAGACAACTGTTGTTTAACATTCGGTTTCGTGTGCAAAGATACGACTATTTTTTCATTTGACAATAAGTTATTTACCATATTTTTGACGGGGGGGGTAATTATTTGATAATCTGCCTATTGTATCGCGATTAAATTAGGTTGGTATTTCTTAATCTGTACTAGTCTGCACATGTTGTAGACTTTCTCACCCTCGGCAAGGACATCCGTCGTAGCGGATGTTCGGTATCCCCTTGTTGTTCTCGTTGGGCTGGACTGCAAATCCGGCCTAACTGATTATCCAGATTTGTAATCTATAAGCTATGGGCTTTTTGTTGGTGACGCAATAAATTGTGGCGATAGTCGTTATTGAAGTATGGAATCTCAAAATGAAGAATACAAGCTGTTCTGGAAGGACGAATACCTGAAATGGATATGCGGATTTGCCAACGCCCAAGGGGGCACCATCTATATCGGCATCGATGACAACGGCAGAGTAGTGGGGGTTGATAATGCAAAAAAGTTGATGGAGGATATTCCAAACAAAATTGTCAACAGTTTGGGTTTAGTGAACGATGTTGATTTGCTTAATGAGGGTGGGAAAGATTATATACGGGTAATGGTTACTCCAAGCAACACCCCGATTTCATATCATGGCAAACTATACTACCGTTCCGGAAGCACACTGCAGGAGCTAAACGGCACGGCAGCCCAGAATTTCCTTTTGAGGAAGATGGGGGCCACATGGGATAGCCAGATTGTTGAGCGTTCCTCGCTGAATGATATTGACACAACAGCGATTGAATACTTTCTGAGGAAAGGCGTAGATAATGGCAGGTTGACCACCGAGACAAAAACCGACAGCCTACAGAAAATACTTTCCAACCTCAGATTGGTAGATAATAATGGTCGCCTGACAATGGCTGCTCTTATGCTGTTCGGTAAAGACCCACAACAATTCTGTCTAAATGCCCGCTTCAAAATCGGACGCTTTGGAAGAAATGGCAGTGAACTTTTCACTCAGGACTTGATTGAAGGCAACCTTATACAGATGGCAGACAAGATTTTGTCCATCCTAAGCGACAAGTATTTGATCCGTCCCATCCACTACGAAGGGCTACAACGCATAGAACCACTCGAAATACCCGAATTGGGACTTCGTGAACTTATTTATAACGCCATCATTCACAAGTCGTATGATGGCCCCGACATACAAATGAAAGTATTCGATGACCGTATAACCTTGTGGAATTACGGTATGCTGCCGGATGGTATCACTGTCACAAACATGTTTTCCGAACACAGTTCGATGCCGAGAAACAGACTGATAGCAAATACATTCTATTTGGCTGGCTTTATCGAAGCGTGGGGACGTGGATTTGAGACTGTGGCAGACGCTTTTAGGAAAGAAGAGTTGGAGGTGCCGACGTTCAAGGAGGAGTTTGGTGGACTGACTGTGACTATTAAGCGTGAGATATTCACTGAGATTCAGCGAGGAGGACGCGTAGACGACAAGACTGGCAGGATTGTCAAGAATGACATCTCAAAGAGAGAAAATGGCTGCCATACTGTCGTAAGTGGTGTCGTAAGTTTGTCGCAAGTTCATCTAACTGAAAGACAAAAGAGAGAGTGTGAAATAATTGAAGACAATCCATTTGTTTCAAGTAAGCAAATGTCGGTAGTTCTGTCAGTAGATTCCAGAACCGTGCAACGAGATCTCGCCACATTGCAAAAAATAGGAGTTCTAATTCGCGAAGGTAATACTAGTGCTGGCAGATGGGTGCTTGTGAACAAATGGAAAGACGTTTTCGCTAAGTCGAAATGAATTTATGGATAGGTGACTGTCTCAACGGACAAAATGCCGAAAGGTTTGTTTTTTATTGCCATCCATACCGTATCATTTCGGTATATTTTATTGCGAATTGTAAATCCAGTTACTCAGAGGGGCCGGATTGCGAATCCAGACCAACGGCACGGTGTCGAACATCCGCGGTGTCGGGGAACTGATGAGGCATGGGATGTGGGACATGTACTGAAGTGAACCCATATTGTTAAATACGACGTATAGATTCACTTCATTACTGCCCATCGTCCCTTTGCCAATTCTTATTCATTAGTAAAGAAATAATAAAATGATTCAGACTCGATATGATTTCCCATAAACAATGAACTACTAATTTCTCTTAATTCTTTGAATTTCAAAGGTACTTTGCTATATAACATCAAAATTGATGAGCCATCTTCGATGGAGCCCCACACAATCTCTATTAGCGATGGAACACTCCTATCTGTGGTGGTGATTTGGAATCCCTTTGGTCTTGTAAATGTGGATATTTTGATGGTTTGAGCATTATAGGGCAATATAATGCGAGCAATTCCTAACGTGTCTGTAAAAATAATAGTGTCATGTCCATCAATAGAGATTTGCAATGCTCCATAGCAAATAGGGATGTCGTTATAATCAATATTATGAAAGACTACAATATTTTCCTTTTCGTTTTTTTCAGTCATTTCATAATATAGTTGGGTGGGATGATAAACTGACTCGACCTTGTAGCAGAATGAGTACGTTTTGTCGTTTCGAAGACTATCATAGTTTTTACTACAATCCCATCTATATTGAGCATTTATACATAATCCACACGGAATGTTGGAGATAAAAAAGATAAAAATATACAGTTTTTTAATTTCCCAAATACTTACGTACCTTTTCTTGGTCGGCTGGTGAAATCTTCCTTGGATCATAATTTGATTTATAAGTGTAATATTCATGCAAATTCTTCATTCTGGCATTCGCATATCTGTGCGCTGACTCTGTTCCTCGATAATCTCGATTTAGATGTGTTCTGGCATAATTCTCTGCTAATTCATGAGATACTATTTCAATCCTGCAATCAAAGCCTTGTGGGTTTCTCCATTCCCCAGAAGCCGAAATGATTACTTGGCCATCATAACCATCCTGAGGCATATAAGAATATCCATTATTGGAGTCATGTCCATACCTGGATAGATTTACCACGCCATTATTATCGTTGGCAATTGTTCCAGCGATTCTTTTCCCATCAAGAGTTGTTACTAGGATAATATCTGTTGCTTCATATAATATCTTTTTGTCTGACTCGATAATATCTGATAAAAGAGCAACGCCTTTGTGCTTTTTCATTTTTTTTATTTCGCTTTCTGTCATACCTGAATAATCAATAGATGCTATCCCATTTTCATCAAATTGAATTCTATCTCCATATTTTCCGGCTACTCCTTTAATATCTTTTTTAGAACCACTCTCTTTTGCCACCAAAGTATCCCCTGTAGGATCAATTAGTTTCATCGGGTTCCACGCACAGTATGCATACGGTGATATAAAGGGATATTTGGATGCGTATCTGTCTACCGACAGGAAAGATGTCAGAATCTCGTTGTCAAGGTACCTGGCACTGAAATAAGAATACCCCGTCTCCTCGTCCCGTTCTTTGCCCGTGAAAACGAAGAGATAAAATCGCATGGTTTGAATGCGGTTTAGTCTTTCGTATTTATGGACTTGTTGGTTCAACTATTATTTATTTAGTTATTTGTGCATTAGATACTATCACTCTATCCCAATATATTCATTAAAAAAAAATGTTGACGTAATTATCAATATCATGATAATGGGAAAAATAATCAAAGTACCTTTAAGAATAAATATGATGAATTTACATTCTCCAACATCCTCTCTCTCTTCAATAATTCCTTTCTCTTTTAATTCTTGCAAT
>JAFXMW010000139.1 GCA_017530105.1 Bacteroidales bacterium | reverse complement strand
CGAATGTGCTATCCCGCTGAATTTGTCCATCAGCGGAGTATCAATATTGTTGAAAAACTTGGTGCTCATAAGGCTTGGCGTGTTGTGCGCTTCGCCTTTCAAAACAGTAAAATAAGAAATCCGTGAACTTCTGTCTGAACGGAGGCTCTGGACTGCCTTAATCCCAAAACGAGAAAGCCCACGGATAGCACCGTGAGCGTTTCTTGCCTTCTCGTTGGGATTAGAAATTGTCCAGATTTCCGTTCACTTGAAAAGCAAAAACGCTTTATATTATGTTGTTATAATGTTTGTCTTATCTTTTTGTTCAATTATTTTTTGTTTCACTTATGTTGATTGTCGCGGTCGGCGGATGGCCGATTTTGACTTTGCAAAGATACATTTTTTTCACGGATTACAAATAATCTAATGATAAATACAGGCACTTTTATTCGTCGATAATCTCTTAATGCGTTGACGGACAGTTTGTGGCTTTCCGCTTTTTTCACGCTGTCCGGTTGTGCCGCTTCCTCCTTTCGTCATGGTTTTTCGGCGGGCTATCCTGCACAACATTTCTTTTGGTCCGCTCGCACACCATTTGTTTTGGGTCAATTATGCAGTATTTCCCTTTCTCTGGATGGGCGTAATTTTGGATAAATATGGGGTATAAATGAAGAACGAATGAAGATGGAATACAGACGGGTGAAATGTTAAAAGTAGAGCAAGTTGCCAAATAAGCATAAAAAATAGTGCTTATTTGGAAAACGGGGGTTAAAGTATTGTAAATTAAATGTATATAAGAGGAAAATAAGAAAAATATAGGGTCTGAATGGGGGTTAAAACGCTTAATAATATGTTAAAATGCCAAATAAGATGAAAAAAAACTTCTTATTTGGAAATAAAAGCGTATCTTTGCAGTTGGAAAGAATAAGCAATGATTCAATGATACTGAATGAATATATTGAGCAACAGATTGTTGGGAGGCTAAGGATAGACAACCCATGGTGGAAAACTGGGCATGTGGCACCCGACTACGAAGGGATGATGCCGCGAGCCTATCTCGACATCTTCTATCCGCTGGTGCGCAACCGCAAGGTGAACCGCGCCCAGATATTGATGGGGCCGCGCCGCGTGGGCAAGACGGTGATGATATACCACACCATCCAACGCCTGATAGAGAACGGGGTGGCACCGAAGAATATCGTGTATATTTCGGTTGAGACACCCATCTACAACGGTGTGCAGCTGGAGCAGCTGCTGAACCTCGCCATGCGTGCCGCCGACAACGGGGAGTGGCAGCGAGAGGAGTGCTATGTGTTTTACGACGAAGTGCAATACCTGAAGGAGTGGGAGGTGCATCTGAAATCGCTTGTCGACACCTACAGGAATGTGCGTTTTGTGGCATCGGGCAGCGCGGCGGCGGCTTTGAAGAAGAACAGCAACGAGAGCGGTGCGGGGCGTTTCAGCGACTTCAGCCTGCCTCCGCTGACGTTCTATGAGTATGTGCAGTTGCGACATGAGGAGCACCTGCTGCGCGAGACCTCGCTGGACTGGAACGGGCACAAGACCCATTGTTTCGAGGCCACAGACATCGGGCAGCTGAACAACACGTTTGTGGACTATCTAAATTTCGGCGGCTACCCAGAGGTGGCGTTCAACAGCCAGCTGCAGAACGACCCAGGGCAATATATACGGCATGACATCATTGACAAGGTGCTGCTGCGCGACTTGCCCAGCCTTTACGGCATCTCCGACGTGCAGGAACTGAACTCGCTGTTCACGATGATTGCCTTTAATTCGGGCAATGAGTTTTCGTATGAGAGCCTGGCGTCGAACACGGGCGTGAAGAAGGAAACGCTGCGCAAATACGTGCAGTATCTGGAGGCGGCTTTTCTGCTGAAGGTCATCCACAGGGTTGACGACACTGCCAAGCGCTACCAGCGCGAACACAGTTTCAAGATTTACCTGACCAACCCGTCGCTGCGTTGTGCCTTGTTCCAGCCCATTACTATGGAGGACAGCGCGATAGGTGCCATTGTAGAGACGGCGATCTATGCCCAATGGATTCCCCGCCTTGGAACCGAGGTGACATACGCCAACTGGAGGCAGAGCAACAAGGAGATGGGCGAAGTGGACATTGTGGGCGTGAATCCGGGCCGGCTGAAACCCGACTGGGCCGTGGAGGTGAAATGGAGCGACCGCTATTTCGAGAGTCCCAATGAGCTGCGCTCGTTGCGCTCGTTTATGGCGACCAACGGGCTGACGCAGGCCGTGGTGACCACCATGACGCAAAGCGGGCTGAAGAGCCTGCCGTGGGGCAACCTGCAGTATATGCCGTCGGCCTGCTACGCATACGTGGTGGGCAGGAACACCCTGAAACGCACCCGCGACGCAATGGGTTTGTAACAGCGAATAGTGTAAAGCGACACTTTATGAGACATAATACAAATAACAAGGAGATAACGTATTGTAAATTCATGATATTCGCTCTTGCGGTGACGTTGGACGGATTGGTGTGGGCGTTGGCCGTGTGGTTGGTGCTTGGCGGCACAGAGTGGGGCAGGGTAGGAGGGTGGCTGCTGCTGGGCGGCAAGGGGGCGATGCTGTTGACCACGGGTGTGGGGATGCTGGTGCATCCAAGGCTGGCGTGGGGACTCTTTGCCGGGCGTTACCGTTTTGCCAGCCAGCCGCTGCACGGGGCAGTGCAGGCGCTGACGCGTTTTGTGTGGGAGTTGCCACAGACGGGCTTGGGCTACCTTTTCGCCCAATGGCGCAATATCTTAGGCAAGTTGGAGCGCGTGGACACCTTGGACGGCGTCACCTTTGCCACAGGACGGCATTGGCAGAAACACACCTATGCCGGGGTGTCGTTGGGGTGCTTTGCGAACATGTGGGTGAGTGGCCGGATTGGGGATGATTTCGAGGGTTATGCGCGGTGCAGCCCGTTCCATATCTTCGGGCATGAATACGGCCACACCCTCGACAGCCAGCTGTGGGGTTGGCTCTACCTGCCCATTGTGGGTCTGCCCAGCCTCATCAGCCAGGCCTTGGGACTCAGTCACAAGGCAAGCCACCGCCACGACGACTTCTGGGCAGAACGGCGTGCCGACCGCCTCGGCAAGAGATACTTTGAAAAACAACGGCAGGGATTTAATCCGGCGTTGGATAGAGAGAAAAAACCTCATCTATAGTTTGATGGGGTTCATTGCTCAGACTCTCCAACATGCGGTAGAGTCAATGCCATTCGTTTCATGGTTGTTTCCCACTTGTTTTACACTTTTAAAGTGTAAAACAAGTGGGAAACAAGTGTAAAACAAGCGGTGAAAAGATAATGGAGTGTGTCGAATGATATTCAGTCGGATGATTTTAATAAGTGCCGATGTAGTTGGTAAAGCGGTTCCAGCCGATGGCATACTGATAGTTGGTCAGGCTTGAATTCATCACGGTGACAGGGATGTCGACGGGAATGGTGCCGAAGGTAGATGCGCTGCAAGCGGGCGGGGTTGCTGTGAGGCAGGTGAGTTCCTGCACGGCGTTGCAGCCCATAAAGACACTGTCGCCGATGGTTTGGACCGACCGGTCAAAGTAGATGTCGCCGAGGCTGGAGCAATAGGCAAAAGCCCTGTCGCCTATCTGCAAAATAGTGGAAGGAAGCTGCAGGCTGGTAATGGATGAACAGCCATAGAAGGCATCCGACGGGATGGCCGTGATGGTCGGAGGGAGGTTGACGCTGGCCAGTGAGGAGCATCCACGGAAACAGGCCTGTCCAAGAGAGGAGAGGGACGTGACGAATTGGAAAGACTGAAGTTGACTGCAGTTTGCAAAAGCACTGTCACCAATAACGGATATGGAGGTGGGGACATTGACATTGGTGAGTGCTTGGCAATTGCGGAACGCGGATGTTTCGATAATGGAAATGGTAGCCGGAAGGGTGACGGAAGTGATGCCGGTGTAGTTGCTAAAAGCGTTGGCACCCACCTGCGACACAATAAAGCTATGCCCGTCGTATTTGACGGTGGAGGGCAGGGTTACGGCACCTGTTACTGCATCCGACCCCGTGACGGGAGTGATGCGCACGTAGTTCTGGTGGGAGACAATCACTTCACACCGATAGGTGATGCCTTTGGATTGGATGGTGAAGGTTTCGCCGCTCAGCATTTTGGTGCATGAGGTTGTAAGGCAGATGCAGGCGAAAGAAAGGATAAAGGTAAGCTTTTTTGCCATGTTGGTTTGAAAGAATTGAGTTTTCATTTTTTTTGTTTTTTTTGGTGTTATTGTTGATTGCTAATATGTTGCATTTTTCGCATAATAAGTTCCTCAGATGCAAAAATACGTGTTTTGAACAGGTTGGATGATACCCAAAAGGGTATTTATGCGGTGACGAGCAAATAATACCCAAAAGTGTATTAATCATTAAAATGAATAAAAATGATAATCTGAATACAAAAAAATAGTTATTTTTGCATTATGAAAAGAAATCTAAGTCATGAATAATATATCTGAAATTCTTTTCAATATATCATCGCCGACAGATATTTCGGAGGCAGATTACAGGTCGTTGGAATCGAAAATGGACGTGGTGGAGGCTTTTGCGCGCATTACAAGCCAAGGGGTGTTTGTGGCCGATCTCTTTCGGAATAATTTTATGTACGTATCCGACAGTCCGTTGGTGCTGTTTGGACACACTGTCGAGGAGGCGATGCAGGGCGGTTATTCCTTCCTCATAGCGAATGCCGCTATAGAGGACAGACCTTTGATGAAGGAACTGGTGGAAACCGTTGGGAACACCCAAAGGTGGTTGCCCGACAAGGACAGCCATATCCACACGATTTCATGTAATTTCCATTTTCTTGTCAATGGACAAGCTGTACTGATCAACCATAGGGTCACCCCGCTGGCAAGGACAAAGGAGGGCAAGGCGTGGCTGGCTCTGTGTCTCGTGTCGCCATCGCCGCACAGCGAAACAGGGCACATCGTCGCCACTATCAGCACACGGGGAGAGTATTCGGTTTATACTTTTGAAAACCATCGTTGGAATCGAATAAAAGAGCGGTTGGAACTGACCGAAGACGAGCGCATGATGCTGCATCTTTCGGCACAAGGCTATACCATGAACCAGATAGGGGAGAGGATGTTTCGTTCGGTAGATACGGTGAAGATGTATAGAAGGCATGTGTTCAACAAATTAGGCGTGTCGAATATTTCCGAGGCTATTGCCTATGCTTATAGCTTCAACCTGATTTAGTCTGCAACAGGGCTTCGCGGCCATACACAATTGAGTCCGTTTCACACCGTTGACCGTCGGCAAAGAGGGCGTGTCAGATGTTAAACAAAACGTTTTTTTCCCAACAATTGTGTTTATTTCAAACAAAATATGTATTTTTGTAGATTGATATTTTATAGAATAATATTATAAAATTAATACAACAATATGATTAGCAACAATTTTGCCCCGAGACACAACGGTGTCTCCAACCCTGCTGACGAACAGAAGATGCTGAAAGAAATCGGCGTCAGCTCGATGGAAGAACTTATTGACAAGGCTGTGCCCGCTGCCATCCGCCTGAAAGAACCGATGCCCATTGCCGACGGCATCAATGAGTATGAGTTCCTGAACCGTTGCCGCTCGCTGGCACAGAAGAACAAGGTGTATAAGACCTACATCGGTATGGGCTATTACGGCACCATCACCCCGTCGGTCATCCAGCGTAATGTGTTTGAGAATGCCGGTTGGTACACCGCTTACACTCCCTATCAGACTGAGATCAGCCAGGGCCGTCTCGAAGCCCTGATGACCTATCAGACCATGGTGGCCGATATGACCCACATGCCCATGGCCAACGCCAGCCTGCTGGACGAGGCTACCGCCGGCGGTGAGTGCATGCTGATGTTCTTTGCCAGCCGCAGCCGCCAGGCCCAGAAAGACGGTGTGAACAAGATTTTCGTCGATAACGGCATCCTGCCGCAGACCCTCGACGTGATGCGCACCAATGCCGCTCCCCGCAACATTGAGATTGTCACCGGCGACGTGAAAGACTTCGACTTCGACGCCGGCAAGTATTTCGCCGTGGTGGTTCAGAACCCCAACCAGTTTGGTGAGGTTTGCGACTACACCGAGTTCATCGCCAAGTGCCACGAGAATGGTATCTTTGTAGGTATGGCCACCGATTTGATGGCTTTGGCCATGGTGAAGACTCCCGGTGAGATGGGTGCCGACTGCGCTTTCGGTAGCAACCAGCGTTTCGGCCTGCCCATGGGCTTTGGCGGTCCTCATGCCGGTTTCTTCGCTATCACCGACACCTTCAAGCGTGCCTTCCCCGGACGTATCATCGGCTGGAGCATCGACGTGAAGGGCAATCCCGCCCTGCGTATGGCTCTGGGTATGCGCGAGCAGCACATCAAGAGAGACAAGGCCACTTCGAACATCTGCACCGCTTCGGCTTTGCAGGCCATCATGAGTGGCTTCTACGCCCTGTGGCATGGTCCTGAGGGCATCCGCAACATTGCCGGCAACATCCACAGCATTGCCACCGTGTTGGCCAAGGAGCTGGAGAAATATGGCTACAAACAGCACAACCGTGCTTTCTTCGATACCCTCGCCCTGCAGTGCCCGGTGAAGACCGACGTGGTGAAGAAGGTGGCTCTCGAACATCAGATCAACTTCCGCTATATTTGCGAGGAGTGCATCGGCATCAGCATCGACGAGACCACCAGCCGCGACGATGTGAACGAGATTATCACCGTGTTGGCTACCGCTGCCGGTAAGAAACCCGAGCTGTTGCAATGCCAGGGTAGCTGCTGCACCAGCATCGTCTCGCTGCCCGACAACCTGATGCGTACCACTCCGTACCTCACTCACAGCATCTTCTCCAAGTATCACAGCGAGACCGAGATGATGCGCTATATGAAGAAACTGGAGGTGAAGGACCTGAGCCTGAACCGCGCCATGATACCGCTGGGAAGCTGCACCATGAAGCTGAATGCTGCCGCCGAGATGCTGCCGTTGAGCTGGAGCAAGTTCGGTGGTATGCACCCCTTTGCCCCCGCCGACCAGACCGAGGGTTGGACGGAGCTTATCAATGAGATGGAAGACCTGCTGGCTATCGTTACCGGATTTGCAGGCGTGAGTCTGCAGCCCAATTCGGGTGCTGCCGGCGAGTACAGCGGCTTGACCGTCATCCGCAACTACCATATCGACCAGGGACAGCCCAACCGCAATGTGTGCTTGATTCCTGCCAGTGCCCACGGCACCAACCCCGCCAGCGCTGCCAAGGCCGGCATGACGGTTGTGGTGGTGAAATGCAACGATCGCGGCGATGTGGACATCGACGACCTGAAGGCCAAGGTTGAGCAGTATAAGGACAACCTTGCCTGCATCATGATTACCTATCCCTCCACACACGGTGCTTTCGAAGAGGGCATCCTT
Organism: Bacteroidales bacterium; assembly: GCA_017530105.1. Classification (GTDB taxonomy): domain Bacteria; phylum Bacteroidota; class Bacteroidia; order Bacteroidales; family P3; genus Colimorpha. Next base: position 1,067 of record JAFXMW010000139.1, on the reverse strand, counting down.
GAGATTGTGGACATCATCCACGGTGCCGGCGGCCTCGTCTATATGGACGGTGCCAACATGAACGCCCAGATTGGTCTGACCAGCCCGGGACGCATGGGTGCCGATGTGTGCCACTTGAACCTGCACAAGTCCTTCGCAGGTCCTCACGGCGGTGGCGGTGCCGGTGTCGGCCCCATTGCCGTCAGCGCCAAGCTGCTCGACTTCCTGCCCAAGCACAGCCAGGTGGAAGTGGGCGGCAAGAAGGGTAACGCCATGGCCGGTGCGCCTTACGGCAACGCCCTGCTGTTCCCCATCAGCTACGGCTACCTGCTGATGCTGGGTGGCAACGGTCTGACCGAAGCCACCAAGCACGCCATCCTCAACGCCAACTATCTGCGCGCCCGACTGCAGAAGTACTATAAGATTCTCTACACCAACAAGAACGGCATGTGCGGACACGAGATGATTGTCGATTTCAGCGAGTTCAGTCTGAAGGTGAGCGTGGGCGACATCGCCCGTCGTCTGGACGACTACGGCTTCCATGCTCCCACGGTGGCATTCCCCGTCCACAACACCCTCATGGTGGAGCCCACCGAGAGCGAACCCCTCAGCGAACTCGACCGCTTCTGCGACGCCCTCATCGCCATCCGTAAGGAGATTGACGACGTGATGACCGGCAAGTACGACGAGAAGAACAACCCCATCGCCAACGCGCCGCACACCATGCAGGTGGTCTGCGCCGACGAGTGGAACTACCCCTACAGCCGCCAGACTGCAGCCTTCCCGCTGCCTCACGGCGACAAATATTGGCCGACCATCAGCAAGATCGACGACGCCTACGGCGACCGCAATCTCCAGCCCGTCTGGCCCGCCGAAGCATAACACACGCTTCCCCAATCAATGCAAGCCCGCCCCACGACGGGCTTGCATTATATCAACATCAATTGCTATGGCAAAAAAGGAAATACAGGAAGAACCGTTGGAGAAACGGTTGTGGAAAGCCGCTGACAAGCTGCGTAAGAACATCGACGCGGCAGAATACAAGCATGTGGTGCTGGGTTTGATATTCCTGCGCTATATCTCAGTGG
>JAFXMW010000021.1 GCA_017530105.1 Bacteroidales bacterium | reverse complement strand
GACTAATGCAATAATATAAATTGATATTCTTTTCATGTTTGTATTGTCTTTTTGTGTGTTAATTGCCTTTTTTTATTGCCAACGTATCAATGCATTGGGGTCGTCGTCGTTGCCTGAGATGTCTTGACCTTCATCGATGTTTTCAAGGAGATCGCCAGACATTTCGAAACCTTTTTCCACAATGAATGCTACAACCTTTACGGTCGGTTCTGTGTACTCTTGCTGTTTGATTTTTACCATTTTTTTTGTTTTTTATTTATTATTATTGTATTGATTTACGATACCAGTAGTTTTTTTTCTGTTTTTTTGACCGTGCAAAAGTTTTTGCCACTTGTCACCTGTTGGGGAAGAATGGGCAATGTTCTGGTAGAAAGTGTGTTAGATAGACTTTTAATAGTAAAATGACCTTATTTTCAAGATGCAAAAATAAGTGTTTTTTTTGAATTAATAGAAAAATATTATATATATGTAGTTTTTGCAGTTTGTTTTTGGGGGATGGAATGGCAGTCGGCGCGGGGGAGAGGACGGGGTTAGCGGAAGGATTGCATATCTACCAGTCGTTTGTATAGTCCTTCTTGTGCCAGGAGTTGGTTGTGGGTGCCGCGTTCTACGATGGTGCCGTGGTTCATGACGATGATGAGGTCGGCGTGGCGTATGGTGGAGAGCCGGTGGGCTATGACGATGCAGGTGCGTCCTTGCATGAGTTGGTTGAGGGCTTGCTGGACGGAGAGTTCGCTTTCGGTGTCGAGGGCGCTGGTGGCTTCGTCGAGGATGAGGATGGGCGGGTTTTTCAGCACGGCTCGGGCAATGCTGAGGCGTTGGCGTTGTCCGCCGCTGAGGGTGATGCCGCTGTCACCGATGTTGGTGTTGTAGCCATCGGGCAGTTGGTTGATGAATTCGTCGGCATGGGCAATAGTGGCCGCTTTGCGCACTTCGTCGAGGCTGTAGTCGGTGCGTCCGAATGCTATGTTGTTGGCTACGGTGTCGTTGAAGAGGATGCAGTCTTGCGACACGAGACCTGTCTGCGCCCGCAGGCTGTTGATGTTGAGGTCGCGGATGGGTGTGCCGTCGATGAGGATGTCGCCTTCGGTGCTGTCGTAGAAGCGGGGCAGGAGGTCGACGAGGGTGGTTTTCCCCGCTCCCGAGGGGCCGACGATGGCAACGGTTTTGCCGCAGGGGATGGTGAGGTCGATGTTGCGCAATACGTAGACGGGTTCGGCCTGTTGGTCGGTGCGGTAGGCAAAGGAGACGTTGCGGTATTGAATGGTATTGTTAAAGCCGGAGAGGATGATGGCGTTGGGTTTTTCGTAGATGGTTTCGTCGGCATCCATTATTTCGAAGATGCGTGTGGCGGCGGCATCGGCTTTCTGGAGGTTGTTGTAGACCCGTACAATTGATTGGACGGGCGGGATGAGTCTGGCAAAAAGGATGATGAAGAGGACAAAGACCGACGAGAGCAGTTCGCCTTGCAGCACGGCGAGGCCTCCCAGAATGAGGATGAAGGCCAGCCCGATGGTGAGGAGTACCTCGGACAGGGGGCTGCTCAGTTCGCGCCGTTTAGCCACCTGTATCATGCGACGGGTGAAGCTTTGGTTGGCACGGTTGAAGGTGTCGGCACTGCGTTCTTCTTGGTTGAAGGATTTGATGGTGCGGATGCCCGACAGCGACTCTTCAAGCACGGCGAAGAGGTGCCCCAGTTCGGCTTGCCCTTTGGTGGAGTTGCGGCGCAGACTGCGCCCGATGAGGCCGATGAGCCATACCGCTGCAGGCATGATGATAAGGAAGTAGAGGAACAGCTTGGGGCTGATGAATATCAGCACGGCGGCAAAGACTATGATGTTGATGGGGTCTTTGCCCAGCGAAATGATGGAGGTGAGCACGCCCCATTCTATGTCCGACAGGTCGTTGGACATGCGGCTGATGATGTCGCCCCGACGGCGTGAGTTGAAGTAGGAGACGGGCAGGATGGTGATTTTTTCGTAGACGTCGTTGCGCAGGCGCATGATGATGCCGTTGCGCATGGGGCTGATGACATATTGGGCAATGTAGCGACACAGGTTGGAAAGGAACGAGAAGGCAAGGTAGACGAGGGCAAAGCCCACCAGACACGACCAAAGGCCGTAGCGCGCCTTGAGTACGGCGAGGGAATGGGTCATGAAGAGCGACAGGTATTCCTGGTTGAGGGCAAAGGGGGGCAGGGTGTCGGGGGCGGTGTTGCTGCCGAAAAGCAGTTCGACAAAGGGCACTATGGTGACAAAGGTGAAGAGATTGAAGAATACGGCAAGCATATTGAATATCACGTTTGCCGTGATGTTCATGGGATAATACTTGATGTATCGAAAAACTCTCCAGATTTCGTGCATGGGTGCCGTGGTGTTGTGTTATTGTCGTTGCAGGGCGATGACGGCCGGTGGACGGGATGCGGTGGGCGGGATGGAAAGACTTTTGCTTTGGTGGCCGTTGGCGGCGATGGTCAGGCTGTTGGCCCTCTTTGTGGAGATGAGGGCTGTGAAACGGCCTTGGGCGTCGGTGTGGTAGATGGACGGGGAGGAGGCACCGTGGTCGACGGTGACAGTGGCTTGCAACGGAGTGCCGTCGCTGGCGGTAACCTGTCCGCGGTAGAGGGTCATGTGTTCGGGCTGGGCGGCGGGGTAGAGGTCGAACATCAGGATGTCGGTGCCGCCTATGCGGTCGGGGCCTGCCGTGCGTCCGGCGAAATAGGCTCGTGTGCCGTCGGTGGCCACGCCAAAGGCGATATCGTCCTCTTCGGTGTTGAGAGGCAAGCCCAGGTTTACGGGACGCGACAGCCCTTGTTGGTCAAGGTCAATGAAATACATGTCGTAGCCGCCGAACCCTTGCCATCCGTTGGACGAGAAGTAGAGGGTGTGGCCGTCGGCATGGATAAAGGGGCAACGCTCGTTGCCGGGGGTGTTCACCGCCGAACCCAAATTGACGGGTTCACTCCATTTGCCATTGGCTTTGCGGTGGCATTGCCAGATGTCGGTGCCGCCCAAGCCCCCTTTGCGGTTGGAGGCAAAATATAGCCATTGCCCGTCGGGGCTGACGGAGGGTTGCGACTCCCAGCTGTCGGCTCCGTTGACATTGTCGCCGGCGTTGGTGACGGGTTGCCATCCTGTGCTGTCGCGGCGGGTGAAATAGATGTCGCTGTTGTTATAGCCTCTGAAACGCCGGATGACGGGGTAATAGAGCTCTTGGTTGTCGGCGGTGAGGGTCACACCTCCCTCGGGGTCGCCTTGGTTGAACGGTGCTTTCAGCAGGGTGGCGTTGCCGTAGGCGGTGTCGAGACGGTTGCTGACATACAGTTGCAGGTTTTTCTCTTCCAGTTCGTGGCTGTAGTATGAGGTGCGCGACACCGTGCTGGTGTTGCGCAGCAGGTAGCATTGGGACCCGTCGTAGGTGAAAAAGGGCATGGCCTCGTCCTCGACCGAGGAAACCCCTCTCACCACATGGGGGTCGAAGGGAGCGATGTTGCGGTAGGCCTCGGCCAGGAACTGCGACCAGTACAGGTAATTCGATGCTTCCATATAGATGGCATCGCTCTCCGTGGTGCCGGCGTTGTTGGCCAACTCGAAATAGTGTTCGAAGTCCTTTTCGGCAAGGTCGAATTGCTCGTCGGTGTAATGGATAAGCCCCATGTAGTAGTGGGCCACGGCGTTGGGGTATGAGGGATTGAGCGTTATCACCTTGGTGAAATAACGCCGAATGCCTGCTTCGTTGAAGTTGCGCTTCACCGCATTAAGCCCCAAATAATAGTATATGTCGGGGTTGTCGGGATATTGTGCCGACAGTTTGCGCAACTCCTCGGACGATGGGCGGTAGCGCCCCTTGTTATAGTCTTTCACAGCGCGCTCCAGCCTGCTCATGTCTGTCGCGCTCATCTTGTAGGTGAAACGGTCTTGACCTATGGCTGTGACGGCGGACAGCATTAGCGTTGCTAAAAGCAGGAGGATTTTGCGCATGGGACTATAGTTTGGAGGGGTCGATATAGAAGTTGGCTTCCGGACCGTTGCAGGGTGTGCTGCAGTGCAGAGCACACTCCGAACAGAGCGTCAGTTCGCCGTGCAGGCGTTTCTTCACTAGGTCAACCAGTGTTTCGCGCAGCGGCTCGAAAGCGATTTGTTGCAGCACCTCGTCGCAGAAGGCGTAAAGCAGCATGGTCTGTGCGGTGCGTTCGCTCACTCCGCGTGAACGGATATAGAAAAGGGCTTGCTCGTCCAGCTGGCCTGTGGTGCTGCCGTGCGAGCATTTCACATCGTCGTTGTAGATTTCGAGGAAGGGTTTGGAATAGATAACCGCTTTGTCGGTGAGGAGAATGTTTTTGTTGGATTGGTAAGCCTCGGTTTTCATTGCCCCGTCGCGCACCAAAACATGCCCGTTGAAGGTGCCGTGTGCCGAATCGTCAAGGATGCCTTTGAAGAGCTCGCGGCTGTGGCAATTGGGGAAGGCATGGTCGACGTAGATGTAGTTGTCCACCTCCTGCTCCTGGTCGTTGAGGAAGAGCCCGTGGGCCTGCACATCGCAGTGCTCGCCCATCATGCGTATCTCGGTGTGGTTGCGGATGTGTCCACCGTTCAGTGTCACGGCCACCGACCGCAGCGATGCCCCCGTCCCCATAACGGCGTAGGTGTGGTTTAGCAGTCCTGTTTGATTGTTGAGGTTCTGCATCTTGTAGTACTCCACATAGGCGTTGTCGCCCACATGCACCTCGGTCACATTGTTGGCAAAGGCTGGGGCATTGTCGTACGAGTCGTCGCAGTGCACCAAGGTCACATGGCTGCCGCGTCCCACCACCACCAGGTTGCGTACCTGCAGAAACAGGCCGTGTCCGGCATTGATGACCGACTGTAGCTGGATGGGCCTTTCCACCCTCACCCCGTCGGGCACATAGATGAACACGCCGTCGGTATAGTGGTCGTTGTTCATCTGCAGATAGGGATTCGGCACAGGCGTGCATTGTCCGAAATACTGACGCACAAATTCAGCCCTTTCCCCGCAAATCTCCCTCAGACTGGCGGTAATCACTCCTGTCTGGTCCTGCCTCAGTTGTTCGTGGCAGAAACCATTCTCCACCACCACGCGGTAGGCATCGAGATTGGGTATGTTGCAATGATATTCCGCGGTCTGACGCTCACCCTGTGGCAAGGCGAGGTCGTCGGTAAGCAATGCCGCAAAATCGACATTGCGCCACACCTCGTTCTTCCTCATGCTGGGGTGGATGTCGCGGAACTCTTTAACTATCTTTTCCATATTGCTCACTTCCCGCTTTCCAGTTCTTCTTTAATCCATTCGTAGCCCTTCTCCTCCAGCTCGACAGCCAGCTCCTTGGGCCCCGTTTTCACTATGCGGCCCTCATACAGCACGTGCACAAAGTCCGGCACAATATAGTCCAGCAACCTCTGGTAGTGGGTAATCACCACGGTGGCGTTGTCGGGTCGACGCAGTTTGTTCACACCCGTGGCCACAATGCGGAGGGCGTCGATGTCCAGACCCGAGTCCGTCTCGTCGAGAATAGCCAGTGTGGGGTCGAGCATGGCCATCTGGAAAATCTCGTTTTTCTTTTTCTCGCCGCCGCTGAAGCCTTCGTTCACCGAGCGGTTGGCCAACTTGGTGGTCATCTCCACCACCTTCTTCTTCTCCTCCATCAGTTTCAGGAACTCCGAACCCGACAGGGGGTCGAGTCCGCGGTACTTACGCTGCTCGTTCACCGCCGTGCGCATGAAATTGGTGATGCTCACCCCGGGAATCTCCACCGGGTATTGGAAACCGAGGAAAATACCCTCGCAGGCGCGGACATCCACGGGCATGTCCAGAATGTTCTTGCCCTTGTATATCACCTCGCCTTCGGTCACCGTATACTTGCTGTTGCCGGCAATAACCCCGGCCAATGTACTTTTGCCGTTCCCGTTGGGACCCATGATGGAATGTACCTCGCCGACATTGATTTCAAGGTTCACGCCCTTCAAAATCTCCCGTTCGCCGATAGAGGCATGTAAATTGCGTATGGATAATAAAGCCATTTTGTGTAATAAGTGTCTGATTGTTCGTTTATTGTTCTTGTGTTGTAAAAAAATTACCAATCTACAAAGATACGTTTTTTTTATGAATTATCCTCATTCTGTTTCACGATATTCGAAGAATAATAAAAGAAGGAGAAAGGAAACGGCTGATTAAAGGGGTGGCGGACAGGTTTTCGCCCCGCAGCATGGCGGGCACCGGACGGGCTTGCCCTTGCAGTGCGGAAAATGATGATATGTCGGGTGTTGCCTGCATGTGTTGATAACATTTTTCAACACCCCCGTCAGTTATTCAAATTATTTTGTATCTTTGCATCTGCATACCGCACACGATGTCTTAATATAACAAACAGAAAATCCATGGGTTCAACGATTGTAACACTGACTACCGACTGGGGTTACAGCGATTTTTTCGCTGGTAGCGTCAAGGGTAAACTCTATTCCACCATTCCCGGGGTGCAGGTGGTGGACATCACCCATGGCATCCCGCCCTACCAACTCAACCGCGCCACCTTTGTGGTGAAACATGGTTGTCTCGGCTTTCCTCCCGGCACCATCCACATTATCGATGTCTGCTCTTCGCAGTCAAAGGACCATCCTTTTGTGGTGGTGGAATACCAAGGGCAGTATTTCATCTGCACCGACAACGGGCTTCCCGCCGCCATCTTCGGCTTCGAGGGTGTCAATGCCGTCATTATCGACGGCATAAACCAAGACTCGGACTACTACACCTTTGCCGCCCGCGATCTCTTTTGCAAGGTGGCCGCAATGCTTGCCCAGGGAGCGCCCCTCGCCAGCCTGGGGTTCCCCACCGACACCCTGCTCCGCAAAACCGCTTTCTCCACCACGTGTCACGATAACGACATCAAGGTCCATGTCATTTATATCGACAACTACGGCAACTGCAACCTGAATATCACCCTCGAAGAGTTTGAGCAATTCCGTCAGGGACGCAAATTTGAAATGCAGGTACAAGAAGTGCGGCTGAACAAAATATCCCACACCTATATCGAGACCGACACCAAGAACCCTTTCCGCACCCCATTGGTTCTCACGGTCTCATCCACCGGCCATCTGCAGTTGGCTCTGGCAAACGGCAACGCATCGCAGATGTTCAATCTGCAATATCGCGACACCATCGTGGTGAAATTCTTCTAACCTCCTTGTTCCTTGGTTGATACGCACATGGGGAATGTCTGGTTCCCCCGTTTGCCTTGGTGCATTAGTCTTTTCCCCACTGCATCGACGTTTGACCCACACTTGTTTTACACTTTAAAAGTGGAAAACAAGTGTAATACAACTGGGGAAAAAGTGTAAAACAATCGAAGATAGGGAGGGGAAAAATAAGGATGCCGTTGTGGTGCATACGACATCCTTGACAATACATATCATCATGTTGTCCCGGCAGAATCTGCCGGGTGGGGAGTTGCTGTTGAGGGCTTGCCTGAGCCGGTGGTTAATCTCCGCTGTAGTTCTCGTCCACCATGGCCTTGATTTCGGGGGCTTCGTAACCGCGCGAAGCAAGGAAGGTCACCAGTTTGGAACGGCGTTTGGCGGTGGGTTCGGTGGGAGAGTAGGTGTCCCACTTGGTTTTGGCGACATCGAGGAGGATGTTGCGGTACTCCTCATCGGGGATTTCGGCGAGGGCTTCGGTGATGAACTTGGGAGGTACTTGTTTAGAGCGGAGCTGGTAGATGACTTTCAGCCTTCCCCATTTCTGGTTGCGCAGCTTGGCTGAGACATAGGCGCGGGCGTAGCGGCGTTCGTCGATGAAACCTTGGTCGATGAGACGGGTGACAATCTTGGTGGACGCATCGGGCGATGCACCCCAGTCACACAATTTTTTTCTTACCGAAGTACGGCATTGTTCCTCGTTGGCACAGTAGCGTTCTGCTCTGGCTAACAGCGACATTTCTTCTTCTGATAGATTTTGTACCATGATGCAAAAATACAAAAAAAACAGACGCGACAAAAAAAATTAACATTTTTTTTATCAACATTTGGTTAATAACGTGCCGAACGTCAGTTGACAAAAGGTTTGTAGCATAGGGTGTCGAGGGTGTCGTGGCGTTGATTTTTTTCTTTACAATCAAAAAAAAAATCGTATCTTTGCATATCCAATTTTTTGTACAGTAAAATATGGCAAAAGGAAGAATATTGTATATAAATCAGGGAGTTGTGCCTTTTTCGGAAGAATCGGATGCAACGGTAATGGGTAGGTATTTGCCACAGTATACCCAGGATTTGGGTCGCGAAATAAGGGTGTTTGTACCCCGTTTCACCGACATCAATGAGCGCAAGCACCAGTTGCACGAGGTTATCCGCCTTTCGGGCATGAATCTTATCGTGAACAATTGCGACCATCAGTTGATTATTAAAGTGGGCTCGATACCTACAGCGCGGTTGCAGGTGTATTTTATCGACAACGAGGAATACTTTGCCAAGTTTGGCGAGACTTTTGATGCCAAGGGAATGCTGCGCCCGGAGAATGATGAGCGTATTCTGTTTTTTGGACGCGGCTCGCTCGAAGCTGTGAGGAAACTGGCTTGGCAGCCTCACCTGATACATTTTTCGGGTTGGTTTAGCGGCATGGTGCCGTTCTATCTTCGCCGTATCAACAAGGAGAATGCTTTCTTCACCGGCACCCGCACGGTGCTTTCGTTGGAGTCGGATGCGTTCAAGGGCAAGTTCGCCGAAGAGTTGGAACGTAAGATGCGTGCCGACGGGGCCACGGCAAAGGATTTGCGGCTGTACCAGAATCTGGATTACGAAACGTTGATGAAGGCCGCTATCACTTATGCCAACGGTATTGTGGTCTCCTCGCCCGATGTGGATCCTGAATTGGTGCGGTTTGCCAAGGAGAACAAGCGCCATGTGTTGGACTACAATCCCGACAGGACGGAGTTTTATGCCAAAATCAACAAGATGTATGAGGTGCTGTGCGGCAGTGCCTTGAATAATTGAACCGTTGGGCGTCGCCATGGTTTATTTGCCATGGGTTGACTGCCGCCCTTCGGGGACAGAAAAGTTTATTATTAGTGTAACTTATTCACATTTCTAAAGTTATATGTCTTTTAAAAGATTGTTTTTTTCTTTGGGTTTGCTCGTTTTGCTGGTTGTGCCTGTGGCATGCACGGAAGAGGAGTCGACCGATTTGGGTGTGGAATTGCAGGATCCGTTTACCTTTTACAAGGGTACCCGCGACACTGTCCAGCTGACGGCATGCACTATTTTGGACGATTCGCTGTGGACGGCAGGGTATGAGTATGGTATCTTCGGCAATTACAGAAATATCTTTTTCGGGGAGACGAAGGCGGTTCTCTATTCGCAGATCGCTGTGTCGAGTTCCACGGGTATCAATCTCACCGACGGGGTGATAATTGACTCGGTGGTGATGACTTTGGTGGTTGACACGGTGTATCCAGCTGTTCCCGACTCGACTCCCGTGAAGATGCATATCATAGTCAACCAACTGGCTGAGGATTTGAGGGATTCGGTTTACAAGGTGACGTATTCGAATCAGAGCCTGAGGGAAAGAAATGTGTGCTTCTTTGACGATGAGGTGACCTACTATGCCGACAGCATCAGGCTGCGTATGAGGGAAAATATATACGATGTGTTGAGGCAGAACTGCAGCGCCGAGGAGTTTTTGCATATCGTGAAGGGTTTCAGTCTGAAGATGGCAGACAATTCGGATAAGATGCTTACGGTGGATTTTTCGGCCAGCGAGACCCGCCTTACGATGTATTACCATACGGAGAATACCGACTCGCTCAAGTATGTCTTTATCATCAACAACGAGACGGGGCACAGTATGTATTTCTGGCACGATTATTCCGGGACTCCCATAGCACCGTTGGCCGACCATACTGCCGACTCGGTGGATGGCGGGCGGGTGCTTTATCTTGAGCCATTGGGTGGCACGCGAGTGAGGATAAATATGCAGCAGTTCCTCAATGAATTTACCAAGCAGCACCCTTGGGCCGTGGTTCATTATGCCGAATTGTTGCTGCCGTTGGCTCTTCCTGACGATTCACAGCTGCCTGTGCGCATCCTGGCCAATAAGCGCAGTGCCGACGGCACTTACAGTTTGGTGACGGATGCTAATTTCGTCACCAATCCCTATACTTATGCAGGGTTCGACGGCAAATACCACAAGGATGGAAAATATTATCGTTTGCGCGTTACACGCCATTTGCAGGAGTTGTTGCGCACCGGTCGTGATTACGGCACGGAGTTGTATGTCGATGCACGTCGTTCGTCGGCTTTCTGGGCTCTTGTCAACGGAACAATGACGAATAATCCTATAAGAATAGTGTTTGTCTATTCTGAAAAGAACACTCAATAGGGTGTCGGTTAAAAGAAAAAAGTATTTATTTTATCATATTCATCATCTGAACTAATAGCTATGAAAAGAACAATCATGATTGCCCTGTTGGGTTTCTGCGCCTTGACGGCAGCTGCCCAGATTCATTACGAGGAGTCGTATGTTACGCATCCCGACCAGATGTACGTTTCGGGTACATTGAATGACGACAGTGTCCACATTGGCAACTGGACTTGGTGGCATCCCAACGGACAGGTGTTCCGTCAGGGTAAGTATGACAATCAAGGTCATAAGGTGGGTGTTTGGCGCACGTTCTATAACGACGGTACCAAGCACGAGGAGATGGTGATGAGCGGAGACGGCACGAGCCGCACATGGTACCCCAGCGGCAAACGCCAGAGCGAGGTGACTGTGGTGGACGGAAAGAAGCAGGGACTGTTTGTGTCGTGGTATGAAAACGGGCAGCAAAAGGACGAGGTGCCTTATGTTGACGGTGTGAGAGAGGGCAAGACCCGCGAATGGCACGAGAACGGCCAACTGAAATTCGAGGGTGTATATGTGGATGATGAATTGGAGGGCCCCGCTACTTGGTGGACACCCTCTGGAAAGAAGGACCAGGAGGGTAAGCTGGTACAGGGCGAGCAGGAAGGCGAATGGGTTTTCTATTGGCGCACCAACGGCAACGTGGGTATCCGTGGCAATTACTCCAACGGCAACGAGACGGGTACTTGGACGTATTATTACGAGACGGGTGAAAAGTGGCGCGAGGGAAAATACAGCAACGGTTTCCGTCAGGGTCTCTGGACTACGTGGTATGAGAGTGGTCAGAAACTGCACGAGGGACAATATGTCAACGGCAAGGAAGAAGGTACCTGGACCGCATGGTATGAAAATGGCAAGCTGGACTATACCGGAAGTTTCCATAACGGACGTAAAGAGGGTTTGTGGCGCGGTGTGTATGACGATGGCAGTGTGCGCTATGAGATGAATTACCACGATGATGTGCAGCACGGCAAGACGGTGCGCTATCATCCCAATGGCAAAGTGGAGATTTCGGAGAACTATGTCAACGGCGAGCGCAATGGTAAATATGAGCGTTTCAATACCGCCGGTATTCCCGAGGAGACGGGGACTTTTGTGGATGGCAAGAAGAACGGGAAATGGATATGGTATGACAAATACGGTAAAGAAGGTGTGGTGGCCGAGTTCAAGGATGGGAAGATGACATCGATGGTGGACAACACTGCCAAGAAACAGGAGAAACGCTAAGAAGATGGATTGTGGTAAACCCGACAGCAGGGATGCGGGGTTGACGTGGATGGACTGTAGCTTGCTGCTGGGGTCTAAATCGCCACGCAGACGCGAATTGATTGCCCGGCTGGGACTGCCCTGCCGCACGGTGGAGATTGACGTGGAGGAGACGTTGACGCACACAATGGCCGCCAGCGAGGTGGCGGAGTCCCTTGCCCGAAAGAAATGCGAGGCTTTTAGCGGCAGGATGGAGGATAACGAGGTTTTGGTTACCGCCGACACTGTGGTGGTGCATGGCGGGACGGTGATGGGCAAGCCCCACAGCCGTCAGGAGGCCGTGGAAATGCTGAGGCTTCTGTCGGGAAGCGTTCATCAGGTGTATACCGGCGTGGCGCTGAGGGGCAAGGGCTTTTCTTTCAGTTTCTCGGAGAAGACCGACGTGCTTTTCAGCAGGCTTTCGGACGTGGAAATTGACTATTATGTGGATGTTTATCGTCCTTTCGACAAGGCCGGTGCTTACGGAATACAGGAGTGGATAGGTATGATTGGGATAGAGCGGATAGAGGGCTGCTATTACAATGTCATGGGGTTGCCTGTTGCCAGACTATACAAAGAATTGAAGCGACTGGTTAATGGAGACGGCTCCGTTGTCGACCAAAGACCGTAGTGTTTCGCGGATAGCTGTTTCGTCGGATGAAGCTAATTTTTCCATTATTTGGTCTGCCCTGAGAGGCTGTTGGCTAAGCAGGGCGATAATCTGACTGCCGAGGTCAGCGGCGGTGGTTTTTGTTTTGCGTGAATGTAGACAGTTGTCGCAGATGCCGCAGGGTTGCAGGGTGTATTCGCCAAAATATTGCACGAGGGTTTGGCTGCGGCAATCGGAACTGTGGATATATTTGAGGATGGCATCGAGACGTTCGGCGGCGTGTTGTTTCAGTGTGGAGTAGTGGCTCTCTGTCAAGGTTAGGCTTTCGACAGGGATGCGCGGTGAGGTGAAGATGATTTGGGGCTTGGTGGTCTTGGATTTGTAGACGATGATTTTCAGGGCATCCATGTGGAACAGCATATTGGAGACCTGTTTTTCGTCGAGGTGAAGCCGGTTGGCAATGGCTCGTTCATTGATGGGGACAAAGTCGGAGAATAGACCTCCATACATGCGTAGCAGGAGGGTGAGGAGGTCGGTGTAGCGCGGTTGTGCCACTTGGAAGCGGTAAATCTCGTCGCGCGAAATGGGGATATGGATGCGTGAGATGGTTTCTTCTTGTTCGGGGAGGGAAAAGAGCCCTTCCCGTTCCAGGAATTTGGCTGCATTGTAAAGCTCGAGGGGATTGAATTGGTAGGTGCTGCAAAGGGATTCGAGGTCAAAGTCGAATTGGCAGTCGATGCCTGAGCCGATGGGTAGTTGGTAGTAGTTGCAGATGGCTTTGTAGACGCTGGCGATGTATTGTCGCGAGGGATAGCTGCGGTCGAAGTTGGTGTGCAGAGCCTCAATGTCGTTGTTGTTGTAGAGCATGACGGCATAGGCTTTGAGCCCGTCGCGTCCGGCGCGGCCTGTTTCTTGAAAGTAGGCTTCGATGGTGGAAGGGATGTCGAGATGGATGACAAAACGTACATCGGGCTTGTCTATTCCCATGCCGAAGGCATTGGTGGCCACAATGACAGGTGTCTCCCCTTTCATCCAGCGGTTTTGTGCAATGTCGCGTTCTTTGGCCGAGAGGCCGGCATGATAGTAGCTGGCAGGGATGCCGTTGTGGACCAGGAATTCGGCTGTTTGGCGTGTGCTGCGACGGTTACGGACGTAGATGATGCCACTGCCTCCGGTTTTGCGGATGATGCGTAGTAGCCGCCCCTCTTTGTCTTGCTCGGGAAGGACCATGTAGGAGAGGTTTGGGCGATGGAAACTGGATTGGAAGAGTTTGCTTCCTTGGCGGAAAAGGAGTTGGCGCTGAATGTCGGTGACCACTTCGGGAGTGGCGGTGGCGGTAAGGGCTATGATGGGAATGTTGTGGTGGAAGGGACGGATGCGGGCGATGTCGAGATAAGGGGGACGGAAGTCGTAGCCCCATTGGGAGATGCAGTGAGCCTCGTCCACGGCGATGAGCGATACTTTCATCTGACGGAAGTGCTCTATGAATACCGGCTGCTTTAATCGCTCGGGCGAGACATAGAGCAGTTTTATTTTGCCGTGGATGCAGTTGTTCAGTATGATTTCTTGCTCTAAACCGGTGAGCCCTGAGGTGATGCAGGCAGCTTTGATGTGTCGGTCACGTAGTTGCTGCACTTGGTCTTTCATCAAAGAGATGAGAGGGGAAACCACCAGGCAGAGACCGTCGAGAGCCAAGGCGGGAATTTGATAGCAAATGGATTTGCCGCCCCCCGTCGGGAGCAGGGCTAAAGTATCGTTCCCCTGCAAGACGGATTGGATAATCTCTTCTTGCAGGGGACGAAAGGAACTGAAGCCCCAGTATTTTTTGAGTATTTCGGCGGGGGAAATAGCCAAATCTTTTCAGTAATCGTGTTAAGGGTTTATCTTAGCAATGTGATAGTGCCCTTTTGGGTGACAATGTCCTCAGTGCCGGGGCGGCGGTAGTAGATGATGTAGACATAGGTGCCCTGGGGGCATTTGATGCCGGAGGGGGTGTTGCCGTCCCATTTGAAGTGGAGGTCTTCGGAGTAGAAGACCTGGCGACCGGCGCGGTCGTAGATGGTGACGGAGAAGTTTTCCTGCTCGTTGGCGGTGAAGATGCTGAAGGTGTTGTTGTCGGGGCGCTCGGGAGAGAAGACGTTGGGGGCGTAGAAAGTGAACTGAGTGACGGGGAGGCGGAACTCGAGGGTG
>JAFXMW010000138.1 GCA_017530105.1 Bacteroidales bacterium | reverse complement strand
GAGCCAACCGCGATACTCGTAGGCGGGCCAGTCGATGATGGTCATGCAGGGGACGCGGTCGCCATAGATTTTCTTCAACTGGTCGAGGGTTTTAAGTGCATAGCCCCACCCCTGATTGCTAACGCACCACACTCTCACCCCTTCGGGGGTAATCTGGATGCGGTAGGCCTGCTGCTGGTTCTGTGCACCTTCTATTTTTTCAACGAAGTTGCGTTGCGGAGCAGACTTGCCCAGGGGGACCGTGCCCTGCCCTATTTCCACACGCTGGGGAGTGGGGATGACACCAATGTTTGTGGTCTCGCGCTGTGCCGTCACGGAGAATGACAGCAAAAGCATTACTATTAAGCTCAGTCTTTTCATTGTAGCAGACGTTTGGGATTAGACAAATAGAAATGCAAAAATACAATATTTTTTTGTAATTTTGCATTTTTAACGAGAAAAAGGATGAAAAAGATACTCTTTGTGTGCCACGGCAATATCTGCCGCAGTGTGACAGCGGAATTTGTTTTTCGCAAGATGGCCAAGGAGGCAGGCGTGGGACACCTGTTCGAGGTGGACTCCGCCGCCACCAGCCGCGAGGAGATAGGCAACCCCATTTACCCCATGGCACTGCGCACCCTCGAAGCCCACGGCATACATGGCGCACACCACGCCGCCCGTCAAGTGACACGGCGGGACTATGACTATTTTGACTTTTTGGTGCTGATGGACAGCGAAAACCTGTATGGCATCCGCCGCATTATCCCGAACGACACGGAGGGGAAAATCAGCCTGCTGTTAGACCATACCCCTGCGTCGGACAAAGCACACCACAACCGTGATGTGGCCGACCCGTGGTACACCCGCAACTTCGATGCCGCCTGGGAGGACATCACCGTGGGTTGCCGTGCCCTGTTGCAAAAACTGACGGAAAAAGGAGCATGATTTACGAATTAGACCCACATTACCCCGGTTTCCCCGACCCGGAGGAGTCAGAACCAGACGGCTTAATAGCCATCGGGGGAGATCTGTCGCCCGCAAGACTCATCAATGCCTACTGCTGCGGGATATTCCCGTGGTACAACGAGGGGGAGCCGATCCTGTGGTGGTCGTTAGACCCCCGCATGGTGCTAAAACCCGACGAGTTCCGCTATAGCAAGAGTCTGCGCCGCGTGGTGCATTCGGGCAAGTTCGAGGTGAGAATCGACACCTGCTTTGAGGAGGTGATGCGGAGTTGCAGCAACGTGGACCGCACGGCACAGGGGCAGAGCGGCACCTGGATTACCGAGGAGATGGTTTCAGCATACGTATGCCTGCACAGGTTGGGGCTTGCCCATTCGTTTGAGACTTTTTATCAGGGGCGGCTGGTCGGCGGCTTGTACGGGTTGAGCCTGGGGCCTTTCTTCTTCGGCGAGTCGATGTTCCACACCATGACCGATGCCTCGAAAGTGGCCTTTGTACGGCTGGTGGAGTTCTGCCAGGCGCACCATTTCCGCCTTATCGACGCCCAGCAGGAGACTGCACATTTAGCCAGCCTCGGCGCGCGTCCCATACCCCGCAGTGAATACCTAAAAGAGTTGAACACCATCAGTGGCGACAACACCCTGCAAGGCAGCTGGGAGAGGCTTGCTCCAAACAAAAAAGTTGATGACCTGTTTTAGGTCACCAACCTTTTAGCCATTTCACTCTATCCAATTACCATCTTCCGTAATGGATGCGGGAGGGGTCCCACTTGTCTTTTGGCTGCTCGTCGCCGGCGGGGTAGCCAATGGGCACTACGCTGTATGGCACCACGGTGGCGGGAAGTCCAAGGGCTTGCTTGACGGGAGCCATACGGTCAAGGTAGGGATAGCAGGCCGTCCAGCATGCACCCAAGCCGTAAGCCTCAACAGCAAGGAGCAGGTTCTCGGTCACCGCACCCATGTCGTCGCGCCAAGTGCCACTGGGCTGTTGCACGGCGGGGGCATCGGGATTGTCGCGCGGAGGACGGACAACGGTGGTGTCGCCACAAATCACCACTACCACGGCCGACTGCTTGAACATGGACATGTTGTGATTGTCGCCGAAAATCTCGTCGTAGCGGCTTGTGTCGTTCAAGACCACAAAGCTCCACGGCTGGATGTTACGGCCTGAAGGGGCGGCCATGGCGGCACGCAACAGGTTCTCCATCACCGCAGCGGGGATGGTGTCGGCGGTGTAGGAACGTACACTCTTACGACTCAAAATGTTGGCCATCACTGCTTCGGCAGGGTCAGCGGCCACAGGTTGGGGTTCGGTTTGGCAGGCTGCGGCCAACAGGGCAACCGTCACCAAAGAAAAGATTGTTTTTTTCATAATGCGAAAAATAATTAATAAAGGTTCTTTTTATCTGATTTTCGTGTCGCGTCCCTGACGGGACGCAGTTCTCTGATGTCTGATTGTCACGGCACTGCGCCTTCGGCTTGTACCGTGTTATTTACAGTCTCACCTCTCAGAGGTGATTTATAGAAGTCCCTATAACGCATAACTGTTTCTAACGCAGGCACTGCAGATAGCGGTGGATGGTCTCTTCAATGCCCAGATAGAGGGCATCGCTGATGATAGCGTGACCGATGGAAACCTCGTCGAGCCAAGGTATCTGCTGGTGGAAATACTGCAGGTTGTGGAGAGAGAGGTCATGCCCGGCATTGAGACCCAAACCACATTCCCGCGCCACTGTGGCAGCCATGACGTAAGGGGCTATGGCCATAGCATGGTCGTCGGGATATTGGCGGGCATAGGCTTCGGTGTAAAGTTCCACACGGTCTGTGCCCGTCTTTGCTGCCATCTCTATCATCTGAGGCACGGGGTCGATGAAGATACTCACACGGATGCCGCAGGCCTTGAACTCGGACACCATCTCGGTCAAGAAGGTCTGGTTCTTGACGGTGTCCCAACCGGCATTGCTGGTCAGCACGTTCTCGGCATCGGGGACGAGGGTCACCTGTGCAGGCTTGATGTCTTTTACCAACTCCACAAAACGGGGAACGGGATTTCCCTCGATATTAAACTCGGTGGAGAGGACCGGTTTCAGGTCATACACATCCCTGTAGCGGATATGCCGCTCGTCGGGACGGGGATGGACGGTGATGCCTTCGGCCCCGAACCGCTCGCAATCCAAGGCAAACTTGACCACATCGGGCACATTGCCGCCACGGGCATTGCGCAAAGTGGCCACCTTGTTGATGTTAACACTTAACTTGGTCATGAACTATTACTGATTACTTCAAATCAAACTCTTTACGAATTCGGTCGACATAGTCCAGTTTCTCCCAGGCGAAGAAGTCCACGGTCTTGGTGTAGGGCTTTTCGTCGGCATCGTACATGGTCACCTCTGCGGTGTAGGGGTCGCGTCCGATATGGCCGTAGGCGGCGGTGGGGGCATAGATGGGGTTCTTCAGGCCGAAACGCTCAATGATGGCATACGGACGCATGTCGAACAGGTGTCCGATATGCTGGGCAATCTCGCCGTCAGTCATCGCCACGTGCGCCGTGCCGTAGGTGTTGACATACAATCCCACCGGCTCGGCCACGCCGATGGCGTAGGCCACCTGCACCAGCACCTCGTCGCACACACCTGCCGCCACCATGTTCTTGGCGATGTGGCGGGTGGCGTAGGCTGCCGAGCGGTCGACCTTGGAGGGGTCTTTGCCGCTGAAGGCACCGCCGCCATGGGCGCCGCGCCCACCGTAGGTGTCGACGATAATCTTGCGTCCCGTCAAGCCGGTGTCGCCGTGGGGACCGCCTATCACAAACTTACCCGTGGGGTTGACAAACAGTTTGTAGTCCTCGCCGGCAAAAAGGGCACGGTTTTCATCGCTCAGACGTGCCAGCACACGCGGGATAAGGATTTCCTTTACATCGGTGCGGATGCGCTCCAGCATGGCCTTCTCCTCGTCGAATTCGTCGTGCTGCGTGGAGATAACAATGGCCTCTATGCGCTGGGGCTTGCCCTCGTCGCTGTACTGGACGGTAATCTGGCTCTTGGCATCGGGACGCAGGTAACGCATCTGCTTCCCCTCTTTGCGGATGCGGGTAAGCTCCTGCAGGAAGATATGCGCCAGGGTGATGGGCAGCGGCATCAGCTCGGGTGTTTCGTTGCAGGCATAGCCGAACATCATGCCCTGGTCGCCAGCGCCCTGCTCCTCGGCATTGGCACGGCTCACGCCCTGGTTGATGTCGCCGCTCTGCCCGTGGATGGTGGAAAGCACCCCGCACGAGTTGGCCTCGAACATATACTCGCCCTTGGTGTAGCCAATGCGGCGGATGACATCGCGCACGGTGTCCTGTATCTCGACATACCCGTCGCAGGTTACCTCACCGCTGACCACCACAAGGCCAGTGGTCACCAATGTCTCGCAGGCCACATGGCTGTCGGGGTCGCGACGTAGGAACTCGTCCAACAGCGAGTCCGAAATCTGGTCGGCCACCTT
>JAFXMW010000137.1 GCA_017530105.1 Bacteroidales bacterium | reverse complement strand
TGCAAAAAAGTTGTACATATCAGATTGATGTAATTGCTTCTTTATTTCAATTACAAAATTACTGAAAATCTGCAATATGTACAACTTTTTCTTCATCTATTTATCAACAATATGCTTGTTATTTAATTCCGCCAACGGGTATTCCTTGATAATAGCGAAACGCCCAACAAGTTTTTTTATTGTGTCTGTAATTTCAAATTATCGAAAATAATGTGTATTTTTGCAAAACAATTCTTAGCGGAAATCACGACAATGCGCCAACCCGACTCACGTCTGGAGCAATTTGAGGTCGGGAACAAAGGCCATTCAACTATGCTGTAGCAGAAATGCAAAAGAACAATGAAGATGGAAACCAAATTAAACATCCGTCCAGCACAGCCCCATGAGGCGGGTCTGGTGCTTGAATTTATCAAGAAACTCGCCGACTATGAGAAGTGCGCCGATGAGGTGGTTGCCGACGAAGCCACCCTGCACCACTCCCTGTTCGAAGAACACTCTGCCGAGGTGGTCTTTGCCGAGGAGGACGGCGTGGTGGTCGGCTTTGCCCTATTCTTCCACAATTTCTCCACTTTTGTGGGGCGTAAGGGACTCTATCTCGAAGACCTCTTCATCCTCCCCGAGAAACGAGGCAAAGGCTATGGGAAAGCACTGCTGAAACACCTTGCCAAACTTGCCGTAGAGCGCCATTGCGGTCGTATGGAGTGGATATGCCTCGACTGGAACCAGTCAGCGCTGAAGGTCTATCGCAGCATCGGTGCTGTCCCTATGGACGAGTGGACAGTGCAGCGTCTGGACGAAGACACACTAAAACATTTTGCGGAAACGGAGTAGCAACCCCAACTATTTGCTTACGTTCATAAAATAAAGGCGTACTCCTTCTCGGAATACGCCTTTTGTTCTGTATGGCAGTCTGCCGAACGTCAAATCATCTTGATGCTGCGCTTGACGAACTCTGTCAGTGCCTCGCCTTTCAATAGGCCGTTGGACAGTAGGGCCAAGTCTGTCAGTTGGTGAACCAGCTGTTTCTGCTTGTCGGCGTCGCTCTCGTTCAGCACCTGCTCTATCAACGGGTGGTTCACATTCACCACCAGGTTGTAGCTTTCGGGCAACTCACCGTAAAATCCCATTCCACCACCGCCGGTGGCAGCCATCTCTTTGTACCTGCGCATGAATTCACTCTGTGTAATGACCATCGGCTGGTCGTCACTCTCCAGGCTCTCCATCTGCACGGTGAACTTCTTCTTGTCCACTTCGGCCTCAATAATGGGTTTCAACTTCTCTTGATCCTCCTTACTCATCTTCTCGGGGATGCTGTCCTCGTGGGCAATCAACTTCTCGATGGTGTCGGCATCCACACGCACAAAGCGGCTCTTCTCATTCTTCTGCTCCAGCAGGTTCACCCAGTGGGGAGTCAGCACACTGTCCAGCAACAGCACATCGTAGCCCTTGGCCTTGGCCTTGGCAATGTAGACGTGCTGCTCCTCGACGTCGTTGGCATAGAGGTAGATGACGTTCTTGTCCTTGTCGGTCTGCAAGGGCTTGATTTTATCGCGATAGTCAGCCAGGCTGAAATACTGCCCCTCGGTGTTCTTCAGCAGGGCGAACTTCAATGCCCGCTCGCAGAACTTCTCATCGGTCAGCATACCGTATTCCACAAATATCTTGATGTCATCCCACTTATCCTCGAAGTCCTTGCGATCGTTCTTGAACATCTCCTCCAACTTGTCGGCAACCTTCTTGCTGATGTGTCCTGAAATTTTCTTCACATTGCTATCGCTTTGCAAATAGCTACGGCTCACGTTCAATGGGATGTCGGGGCTGTCCAGCACGCCGTGCAACAGCATCAGATAGTCAGGTACTACGCCTTCCACGCTATCCGTGACAAACACTTGGTTGCAATACAACTGAATCTTGTTGCGCGTGGGGTCGATGGTCTTGCGCACCTTCGGGAAATAGAGGATACCCGTCAGGTTGAAAGGATAGTCTACATTCAAATGAATTTGGAACAAGGGATCCTCAAAGTTCATCGGATACAGTTCGTGATAGAACTTCTTATAGTCCTCGTCTGTCAGATTGGCAGGACTCTTCTTCCATGCGGGGTCGGTGTCATTGATAATGCGGGGCTGTTTCTTCTCCACACGCTTGGGCTGTTTCTTCTTGCCACCGTTGCCGTCATCCACCTCGTCAAACTCCGTCTCGCTGTCCACCCACACGCTCTCTTCGCCAAAACGGATGGCTATGGGCATGAACCTGCAGTATTTTCTCAGCAACTGCAGCACCTGCTGCTCGTCGAGGAACTCCTTGCAGTCGTCGGCAATATGCAGCACAATGTCTGTACCCCGGTCGGTATGGCTCGGGTCCTCCTCCATAGTGAACTGGGGGTTGCCTTCGCAGCTCCAGTGTATGGCAGGGGCATCCTGATACGACTTGGAGAAAATCTCCACCTTGTCGGCAACCATAAATGCCGAATAGAAACCCAACCCGAAATGACCAATCAGGTTCTCCTGCACATCCTTATATTTGTCGAGGAAGTCTGTTGCACCGCTGAAAGCTATCTGATTGATATATTTTTCCACCTCGTCGGCAGTCATGCCGATGCCGCGGTCTTTCACGGTGAGGGTCTTGTTTTTACTGTCCACCGCAACCTCTACAGTCAAGTCGCCGGCATCGCCCTGCAACTCTCCGCGCGAAGCCAATGCTTTCAGTTTTTGCGTGGCGTCGATGGCGTTGGACACCAGTTCACGCAGGAAAATTTCATGGTCGGAATAAAGGAACTTTTTAATCACCGGGAAGATGTTCTCGGTTTGTACATTCAAATTGCCGTTCATATCATTTACTTTTTTGTTTCTAATTTAATGAAGTGCTGTAAAAACACAGTGAGAGATATGGCAATTTCTGTGCCAACCCTGTGTCATGCCATTTTGTCAGCACAACACAGCCCAAAACTACGCCACTTATCCCATTTTTATGGGGAAACCAAACACAGAAGAATCGGAGAAGGATGGCGGGACGAGCAAAGCGGTTTCTTTTGTAAGGGGAGAAAAAAAACGCAGCGGGGAGGGATAAGCCCCGCTGCAGATTCACCTAAAATATTAACTAAAAACTCTCGTTAATACGCTGCAAAAATATACACATTTTATGGAATGGAAACTAAAAAGTGGTGAAAATTGCTTCTGAGGGGATGTTTTTTCCTATTTTGTGGCAAAATTGCAAAAACATGGGGTGTTATTTCATTAATTTTTGATGATTTTCGATGTTTAAAAAAACTCAAATTGGCATTTGAGTTTTCGGAATTGTTGATAAAATGTAAAAGCAAAAAAGGTATTAACTAAATTGCTAAAAAGAATAAAAAAAGTAAAATGTAACAATATATTAATAATGTTTGAAAAAAAAATACTACTTTTGAAAACTAAAAAAAATTAGTGCACTTTATACAATAAACTGTATTCTAACTAATAAGACAGAATATTATAGATAAAGAAATGCGAGAAAAGTACCTCATACAAACCAATTGCAGGCATTGCGAGCAGAATGTAAGCTTCTTTTTGATGCATCAAAACCGTTTTCACTACACCATTCACCGTCATTTTATAAACAATGATGGACTGTTTGTGCTGGTACAACAATAATTGAATGGAAAGAACGACAATGTAGCCTGACGGTAATAAGGAAAAAATAGCACTGACACAATTCATTAATTTTTTTATCAACTAATTATTCATCAACATGTTTAAACAATTACAAAAATGGTTGCTCATGATGGCACTGTTATGTGTTCCGTGGGTGGCCTCAGCCCAGCTTACCATTCCGTATACCACGGGATTTGAAGGGCTGACAACAGGACAACTGCCCACAGGATGGTCGCAGTTGCAGTCAGGTAGCAGTGGCTCGGGTACTTTCCCGGCCGTGTACCAGTACGCAAGCAATGCCCGCAACGGCAGTGTGTACTTTGAGTTTGAGAGCTCGACAGGACAGACGGAACTTGCCGCTCTGCCCCAGGTGTCTGACGTTAGCCAGCTCCAGCTCTCCTTCTATGCCTCTGTCATGAACCACAACTTCGTGTTCGAAGTGGGTGTGATGGACGGCACTACATTCGAACCCGTCGACACCATTGCCCTGACTGTGGGCAGCGGTGGCAACTGGCATGGTTCGTACAACCAGTACACTGTGCTTTTCAACAACTACACTGGTTCAGGCGACCGCATGGCCATGCGCGTCACCTCTTCCGGCAGCTACACACTGATGATCGACGACCTTGAAATCGATTATATCCCCTCCTGTATCGCTCCTACCAATTTAACGGCCGACAGCGCCGGCGTCGACTGGCTGGCCCTCAGTTGGCAAGAGAACGACAACGCCACCGCTTGGGTAGTTGAATACGACATCAACCCCATTCCCGACTCTCTGCTGGGCATGAACACTGCCAACACTGTGAATGTCTATGGCACCCCCAGCACCACCCTTATGGGTCTTGACACCTCCACCACTTATCACATCTATGTTTATGCCGACTGCGGCAGTGAAAACAGCCGTGCTGTATCTATAACCGCCTCCACTCTGGTAGGTCTTCCCGCCAATGTTCCCTATTTTTGCGATTTTGAGCAGTCCGGCACCAATGGCTGGAACCTCATCAATGGCACGCAGACCAACCAGTGGGTTGTAGACTCTGCCACCAACAACGGCGGCAGCCGCAGCCTCTATGTCTCCAACAACAATGGTACTTCCAACGAGTATTCAAACAACTCTACCTCACACGTTTTCGCTGAGCGGGCAATCACCTTCTCCATGGCTGGCGAATATACCTACAGCTACGACTGGAAAGCCAACGGCGAAAGCAGTTACGACTTCATCCGTGCCGCCATCGTGCCGCTGACTACGGAATTGACAGCAGGCGATTACAGCGGTTTCAACAATAGTTCTGCAGTGCCTGCAGGCGGTATAGCCATCGATGGTGCTTACCGACTCAACGGTCAATCATCATGGCAGACCCAGTCGGGTGTTTTCAACATCACCACTCCCGGCACCTATAAGATTGTCTTCCTCTGGCGCAATGACGGCAGTCAAGGTAACAACCCTCCCGCCGCCATCGACAATGTGGCGATCAGCCGCAACACCTGTCCTGCACCTTATGGCCTTGTGGCCAGCGATGTACAGCCTACCGAGGTCACCCTGACATGGCATGCCGGCGGCATGGAGACCGCTTGGGAAATCACCTACGGCGAAATGTCCGAGTCGGCTTTCGACACCACACACACCATCTACGGCCTCACACCCGACACTACTTATCATTTTGTCCTGCGTGCCGTATGCGATGTGGATGACACCAGCCTTCCCGTCTCTATCACTGTCACCACTCCTCCCACCTGCACCACCCCCACTGGCCGTTCCATTGCCGGCACGGGTTCCAGCTGGGTGACACTGATTTGGAACGGCGTTGCCAATGCCACTTCCTATCAGATTGCCTATGGTGCTTCTGGTTTCACACCTGATGATAACACAGCCATCGATGTGTATGACACCACCTACACCATCACCGATTTGAGCAACGACACCCTCTATTCCGTCTATGTGCGCAGTGACTGCGGCGGCGACGACTACAGTGCCTGGGTCTCTTTCGGAAGCGTCATGCCCGGTGCCTACATCATGACCCAATCCATTGACACACTCCGTGTCTGCGGAGTCACCATCTTCGACAACGGCGGTCCCACTGGCAACTACTCCAACTACGCCGATAACACGCTGGTTCTTATCTCGCCCTCGACGGATAGCACAATCGTACTCTCCGGCACACTCAACAGTGAGTCCAGCTATGATTTCCTCTATATTTACGACGGCATTGGCACCTCTGGCGAACAGCTTTACTATGGTTCAGGCCAGGGTATCGCCATTGGACCCTTCACCTCCAACACCGGTGCTTTCACCATCCGTTTCACCTCTGACGTCAGCTCCGTCTATTCTGGTTATGAGCTGCATACCAACTGTGTTTATCTCTCTGGCTGTCCAGTTCCCGTCAACCGCTCTGTTGTTGCACAAGGTTCTGACTGGGTCACTCTGAACTGGAGCGAAGCAAACGGTGCCACTTCTTACGAAATAGCCTATGGCCCCACTGGTTTCACTCCTGACGAGAACACCATTGGCATCACAGTCTATGACACCAGCTACACCCTCACCGGTCTGAGCAGTGACACAATGTACACCATTTATATCCGTTCCAACTGTAGTGAATCAAGTACATGGGTATCCTTCGGCGATGTCATGCCTGGTACTTACATCATGAACCAAACTGTCGACACCGTCCGTACCTGTGGTATCAACATCTACGATAACGGCGGTCCTGACGGCAACTACGCCAGCAACTCCAACAACACCCTTGTACTCTTGTCACCCTCTACCGATTCCACTATCACCCTCTCCGGCACTTATATCGGAGAAGGCTGCTGCGACTATTTCTCCGTCTATGACGGTATCGGCACTTCGGGTACTCCACTGTTCAGCGGCACCAGCCCCTCTTCAGGCTCAGCTGTCACCATTGGCCCCTTCATCTCTACCACAGGAGCCTTCACCATTCATTTCACCTCTGACGGCAGTGTCCAGCATGCCGGCTTTGCACTCCATTCCAACTGCGTCTACCTCTCCGACTGCACTGCTCCTTTCAACTTTACTGCCGACTCAGTGCTTGGCGACACCGTATGGGTCTCATGGAGCGACACGGCTAACAACTATTCCTTCGAACTGGCCTACGGTCCCTCCGGCATCAACCCCGACACGGTTGTTGATAACCTCATCCTTGTTTCGGGCGACTCCAGCTATATGTTCACAGGCCTGACCATGGGATTAGCCTACGATTTCTATGTCCGCACCGATTGCGGCGATGAACCCAGCATGTGGATCGGCCCCGTCACAGCAACACCCGGCTACTTCTACAACATGGCGACAACGGGTTCATACACTATTATGGGTTGCGGCTACACCATTTATGACAACGGTGGCGCCACCGGCGACTATGCCAGCAACTGCAACTCAACGCTGGTAGTCTATCCCACCGAAGGTACCTATCTGAAGATGTACGGCTCTGTCAACGCCGAAACCTGCTGCGACCACCTGTACATCTACGATGGCGCTGGCACTTCCGGCACAGAACTGTATAACGGCAACAGCGGTACCATCGACACCCTCGAATCCACCTCTGGTCCTCTCACCATCAAATTCACCTCCGACGGTAGCGTAGTCAGTTCCGGTTTCGAGATTCACGTTATGTGTCTCCCCGTTCCCGATTGCGGTGCTGTCGAAAACCTCGCTGTGGCTGCGGGTGTCACCTCTGCCATGGTAACATGGAATCCCAGTGCATATAATCCCGACAACTACACAGGTGCACAAGTAGAGTATAAATTGGCCACCGACAGCATGTGGACAACAATAACCTCATCCAACACCTATGCAGCCATAACGGGACTCACTCCCCTTTCAACGTATGATTTGCGCGTAGCAGCTGTTTGTGCCGACGGCAACAGCAGCTGGGTGACATCCTACTTCAACACTCGCGACTACGATTGTCTGGTCATTGACTCCACCTCTTCCCATAACGACACCGTGAGTTCCGCCACCACAGGTCTGTCTTCCACAACATCCTACAACATTCCTGTCAACAACTATTACCACAACACCTTCTCCGAACAGCTTTATCTGGCTTCCGAGCTCGACACAGCCGGTGCCTCTGTCATTACAGGTCTCAGCCTCGACTATGCCTACAGTTCGCCCATGACCTACAAGACCAACTGCACGGTATATCTGGCCAACACAAACCGTACCTCCATCTCCACCAGCGACTATGTCAACCCCAACGACATGGTGAAAGTATATGAGGGCTCTCTCAACTGCTCAGCCGGTTGGAATCGCTTCGATTTCAACGAAGGCGCTTTCTCCTACACTGGTGGCAACCTGGTTGTAGCCGTCATCGACAATTCCGACAATTACAACGGCATGTCTTATGTCTGGAATTGCCATAGCACCTCGGGCAAGGCTTTTTCATGGTACAGCGACAGCTACTTCTACCCCAGCTCCGACATGTCCACTGACACCCATAGCTTCCGTCCCAACATGGCTTTCCACTTCATCGAATGCTCACAAACCCGTACCTGCGCAGCTCCCGTTGCCGCAACGGCTAATGTGGCAACCACGTCCGTCGATTTGGTGTGGGCTCCCGGCAACACCGAGACCTCTTGGAATGTCTATTATCGTCAAGCCGGTACTCCCAACTATACTTTCGTCACCACTACCACCAACACCCTCTACCATTTCACTAATCTGGCCTCCGGTACTACCTACGAATTTAAAGTTGTTGGCAACTGCGGCACCGACTCCAATGCCTGCGAGGTAAGCGCCACCACCCTTTGCGCTGCCATTGCCACCCTGCCGTTCTCCGAGAACTTCAACAACTGGGGTGTCGGCACGGGTGTGATTCCCAGTTGCTGGTATCGTACCGGTTCCTACAGCACCTACACCTATATCAGCGCCAACTACAACCACAGTGGCACCACTGGCGGCTCTATATATATGTATAAGAGCTCTTCCGAAGACTACACCTCCTGGCTTATCATGCCCGCAATCGACACTACGGTTATTGCCGTAAACCAGACACAGCTTGTGTTCAACGCTCTCCACTACTCCAGCTCTTACGCAGCACCCGCATTTGTGGTGGGTGTCATGACCGATCCTTTCAACACAGCTTCGTTTGTCCCTGTCGACACCGTCCAGCACAACGGCCTCCTCAACCAGTGGAACACCTTTGAGGTACCGTTCAGCAACTACACCGACAACGGAGCTTACATTGCTATCAAGACCTACTATGCCACCAATTATTTCTACACTTATGTCGATGACATTACCCTCGAGTTCATTCCCACCTGCCCGCGTCCCGACTCCTTGCTGGCCACCAACGCCACCGCCACTACTGTCGACCTGAGTTGGCACGAACGCGGCAGCGCCACCAGCTGGATAATTGAATACGGCCCCCGTGGATTCCAGTTGGGTACCGGAACTATTGTCACCGCCACTTCCAACCCCTTCACCCTCACTTCTCTGCCTTCCTCATACAATGGCGAATTCTATGTCCGCAGCGTCTGCTCAGCCTACGACACCGGTCTCTACAGCTACCAACCCTGCCCCCTCAGCACTTCACAGTTGCCCGCCTCTATCCCCTACAGCTACAACTTCGAGGATAGCACCGAATGGGCCAACTGGCAAACCAACAGCAACACCACGGTCAACTGGTTCCGTGGCAACGCTGTGCCTGCCTACGACGGCAACTACTCCATGTATGTCTCACCCGACAACGGTGCCACCTTCGGCACTAACATGACTGCTGTTGTGAATACCGCTGTATGGCGCGACATCGACTTCGGCACTATTGACACCACCTTCGACATCACCTTCCGATACAAATGCGGTGCCACCGTTTCCAACCGTTACGATGGCTTGATGGTCTTCCTGGTCGATCCCAGCGTCCCCGTCGTTGCCTCCAACTCCAACATCACCTCGCCTTGGGGCAATGTCAACGACCTCTACCGCATTGTCAATGTACGTCTCGACACCACCTGGACTCTTGCCCATTCCGTCCTCGACACCATTCACGGTGTCAAGCGTGTCGCTTTCTTCTGGTTCAACCAGAACACCGGCAACAGCTACGACTGGGTATTCGGCCCCGCCATTGTCGACGACATCCACATTGATTACAGTTCCTGCCCGCGTCCTGTCAATATGGCCGTCAACGAGGCTTCTATCGGCAGCACCTCTGCCACCCTCACATGGAACGGATCCGCCTCTGCACAATACCGTGTTGCATATCGTGTGCAAGGCGAACCGGCAAGCACCAACCAATTCGTCAACACCAACACCAACAGCATTACCCTCACCGGTCTGAGCCCCTTGACAACCTATGTTGCATGGGTACAGAAACTTTGCGGTAGCGACAGCAGTCTTTTCAGCGATGGTGTTGTATTCTCCACAGCCATGTGCGAAAATGCTGTCGAAATTACCAACGCCACCGTCTGCACCGAGTCCACCTCCTACTTCCCCGGTTATGCCACATATGAATACAGCTACACCGAGGTCATTATGGACAGTGCCGACCTCGACGGCTTAACCGACATCACAGCCTGGGCATTCAAACCGCAGAACACAACTGGTGGCACATACTTCACCAATTGCACAATCTATCTGGCCCACACCTCTCTCACCGACCTTAGCGGCGACTTTATCCAAGACACCGCCACTTTTGTGAAAGTATTCACCGGCGACCTCAGCTACACCACCAACGACTGGCAGTACATCATGTTCGACACCGTCTTCACTTGGGATGGCCACAGCAATATCGTAGTCGCTATCGACCGTCGCCACGGCGGCTGGACCAGCAGCGGCTATTTCGATGCCTTCAATGCCTCTTCCAGCAAAGCACGCTACATCTATCGTGACGGCACCCCCTACACTATTGGCTCCATCTCCGGCGGTACTGCCACCTCTACCGTACCCATCTACCGCCTCATCAGCTGCGGCAGCTCGGCTTGTCGTCAACCTTCCATCGCCTCTGTAACCAACGACTACCACTCCGCTACCGTCACTTGGGTTGGCACTGGCACCAACTACGAAGTCAACATCAAGCCTTCGGCAGCCCCCAACTGGCCTGCCAACGACATCACTGTCACTGGCAACACCTACACCTTCACCGGACTGCAACCCGCCACCAACTACACCTTCCGTGTACGTCAGGACTGCAACGCCGACAGCCTCGGCTATAGCGAGTGGGTTCTCGGCGGCTTCCTCACCGACAGCCTGCCCTGCCTCACTCCCGACAGCCTCCACGCTATCGCCGCCACCAACGCCACCGCCACCTTCGACTGGAATGTCAACGGCACCGAAACCGCTTGGGACATCCACGTCTGGTTTGCCGGCTTCGACAGCGTCTACCGCGTCACCACACGTCCTGCCACCGTTGGCGGCTTCATCGCCGGTGTCACCTACAACGCCTCTGTCCGCGCCCTCTGCGGTGTCGACCTGCTCGAAGGCGACTGGAGCGACACTGTGACCTTCTCCACTGCCGTCTGCCCCAATGTCACCGGACTCACTGCCGGCAACATCACAGCCAACAGCATTACCCTCAACTGGACTGCCGACCCGATGGCTCAGGGCTGGGTAATCGAATACGGCTACTATGGTTTCGACCAGGGTACTGGCACTCAGGTCAACACTGCCACCAACAGCTATGTGTTCAACGGTCTTGAAGACGAAACCGACTACGACTTCTACGTCAAAGCCGTCTGCGGCACCAACTGGTTGAGCGAGAACTGGGTCAACGTCAGCGCCACCACCCTCAGCGGCGGTGTCACCTGCCTGGCACCCACCGGTGTAACCACCACCGTGGCCGACAACAGCGTCACCGTCAACTGGACTCCCGGCGAGGGCAACATCAGCTACGAGCTTGAGTATGGTCCTCACGGCTTCAGCCACAACGCCGGTACCGTTGTCAGCGCCACCACCTCGCCCGCAGTCATCAACAACCTCGACTACGAGACCCAGTACGATGTCTACGTCCGCGCTCTCTGCGACCAGAACACCTACAGTGCCTGGAGCATCGTGGCCACCTTCACCACCGGCGAGCAACCCTCCGAGGACTGCGATCCTGTCACCAGCCTCAACGTGACTGAGATTACTGAGACCTCTGCCACCGTCACCTGGACACCCGGCGCCACCGGCGACCGTTGGCAGGTAGTGGTGAGCGATCCCAACGGTAGCACCGTCAGCGATGCCACTGTCAGCGAACCGCGTGCCAACCTCACCGGCCTCACCCGCCGCACCAACTACACCGTCAGTGTCCGCACCGACTGTGGCGACGGCAACTACAGCGCCTACGTCACTGCCAACTTCCGCACTCAGGGTGAAGGCATCGACGATGTCACATCAGCCACCTGCACCATCTATCCCAACCCGACCAGCAACTCCACCACCATCACTGTGAGCGGAGTGAACGGAAAGGTTAAGATTGCCGTCGTCGACATGAACGGCCGCACCGTTGCCACCGAGACCCTCGAGTGCAACAGCGACTGTGCCAAGACGATGGATGTCGACAACCTCGCCCAGGGTGCCTACTTCGTACGCATCACCGGCGACAGCGTCAACATGGTCAAGAAACTGATTGTTCGCTAACGCTAACAGGAATTCGTTGAATCCCTAATAACAGAGGGGCGGCGCGAAGCGCCGCCCCTCTCTCTTTTCTACCCCACCTGTTTTACACTTGTTTCACACTTTAAAAGTGTAATACAACTGAAGAACAAGTGTTATTCAAGTGCGACTGCTTTTGTTCGACGTATTGGGCGCGGAAATAGAGAAAAAAAACAGCATATGAAGAAAAAGTTGTATCTTTGCACCTTGATTGAAATCGCAGAGGTTCTTGATAACCCTCTTTAACAAAACAAGATAATGAATAATGAGACTCTTGAGGTGAGCCTTTTTCCCCTATGTGTTCACCAAGCCATGCGTCACTCGACTGTCGTCAGCACTCTGTCGGGAGTGGCGGGTGCATGGTGAAGGGATGCTGGGTGAGACAATGGCACCAAGAGCAATATTGAAATACAATTTTAAGTAATGGATAGAAGAAACGACAATCTGCAGCAATTGGGGCATGAGGTAAAGTATCAGACGGATTACGCCCCCGAGGTGTTGGAGGCTTTTGAGAACCTTCACGCCGACCATGACTATTGGGTGGAGTTTCTGTGCCCGGAGTTCACAACGTTGTGTCCCATCACCGGGCAACCGGATTTTGCCGAAATACGCATTTTGTACATTCCCGACCGTAAGATGGTGGAAAGCAAGAGTCTGAAACTATATTTGTTCTCGTTCCGCAACCACGGCGATTTCCACGAGGATTGTGTGAACACGATAATGAAAGATTTGGTGAAGTTGATGGATCCGCGCTACCTCGAGGTGACGGGGCTCTTCACCCCCCGTGGAGGCATAGCCATACATCCTTATGCCAACTATGGCCGGCCGGGGACGAAATATGAGCAGTTGGCCGAGCATCGCAGGATGAATTACCGTCTGCCTTAGGGGGTGTGGAAGAACTTTTTGAGAAAAAAACAATGAAAAAGTTTGCTATGTCGAAAAAAGTGTGTATCTTTGCAAACTCGAAAAGGTACTGAAAAAGGCCAAAAAAAAAGATAAAAAAGTAAGATAAAATAAATATTAACAATCGTTTACGAGCCACTGCTTAAAACGGCAAAAAGAACCCAAAAAGATGAAAAAAGGAATCCATCCCGAAAATTACAGACTTGTTGTGTTTAAAGACATGTCCAATGACAACATGATTTTGACCAAAAGCTGTGCAGCTACCAAAGAAACCGTCACCTATACCGACGGCAATGAGTATCCTGTTGTGAAGTTGGAAATTTCCAACACTTCTCATCCTTTCTTTACTGGCAAGCTGAAGCTTGTTGACACCGCTGGACGTGTTGATAAGTTCATGAGCAAGTACAAGAAATACGCCAAGAAGTAATTTGTTTTAGGTTTTTAGATTAAAGCCCCGACCGTCAGGCCGGGGCTTTTTGGTTTGAGGAGGCCGGTTTAGCGTGCCAGCCAGCGGTACATGATTTCTATGGGGTGGACGGCATGGATGCCTGTGCCGTCGAGGATTTGTTGGCGGCATGATGTGCCGGGAGCGGCTACTATTGCCGGGATTTGTGATGCCTGCTGTTCAGCGTCTTTCACGGCTTTGCGCACGGTGGGGAAGAGGAGCATCTCGCCTATGTCCAGAGAGGTCTGGTAGTGCTCTTTTTCGTAGCCGAATGAGCCTGCCATGCCGCAGCAGCTGGAGGGTATGACGTGCAGGCGGCAGCCTTTCAGCAGGTGGAGCATGGCGACGGTTTTCTCTATGCCCACAAGTGCTTTCTGGTGGCAATGTCCGTGCAGCCAGATGTCGGCCTGGGCGGTGCTGAATTGTTCGGGGCGGATGTTGCCGCGAGCCACTTCGCGCATGATAAATTCGTCGTAGAGGAGGCAGTTCTGAGCCAGACGGGTGGTATCGTCGCGCATGTCGGACGGCACCAGATCGGGGTATTCGTCGCGGAATGTGAGTATGCAACTGGGTTCGATACCCACAAGGGGGGTCTCGTCGCTTACGATGTCGCGGAGCATTTTGACGTTCTGACGGGCAAAACGGGAGGCAAGATGCAGGCAACCTTTGGATATGGCGGCACGGCCGCTTTCCAGGTGTTTGGGGACGATGACTTGGTAGCCCAATGCGGTGAGCAGTCGGACAAAGGTCAGTCCCAGTTCGGCTTCCTGCAGGTTGGTGAATTCGTCGGCAAAGAGATAGACTTTCTTGGTTGTTTTTTTGTTGGTGCTTTCTTTGTTGACGAGTTGTCGCATGGTGCGCGGCGAGAGTGCAGGGATATCTCGTTCGGGAGCAAAGGAGACTATTTTTTTTATCACGGTGGATGACCAGCGGGCTGAGGCGAGGTAGTTGTAGAGGGGGTGGACAAGGTGACCGAGCCGCTCCACCATGGCCATGCGGGCTACCATCCAACTGCGGAACGGGGTGCCGTGGCGGTCGTAGAGCATTTGCAGCACTTGGGCCCGGATGCGTGTCATGTCGACATTGGATGGGCACTCGCCTTTGCAGCCTTTGCAGGCCAGGCAGCTGTATAGTACTTCCTCGATTAGGGAGTGGGAGGACTTGTTGTACTGGTCAGACTGGTCAGACAGGTCTGACTGGGCTGGTAGGCCGCGGGTGAGGAGTTCGCGCAGGATATTGGCACGTGCACGGGTGGAGAGCAGTTCGTCGTGCGACACTTTATAAGAGGGGCAGAGGGTTCCCCCGATAGCATTGCTTTTGCGGCAGTCGCCTGCGCCGTTGCATTGCTCAATGCTGCACATGAGGTCCTGATCGGGACAGAGGTAGGTCTGGTTGACGTCGTAGCGCAGCGATTGGTCCATGGGCGGGGCATCGACAATCT
Source organism: Bacteroidales bacterium (assembly GCA_017530105.1). Taxonomy (GTDB): domain Bacteria; phylum Bacteroidota; class Bacteroidia; order Bacteroidales; family P3; genus Colimorpha. The sequence goes on along the minus strand of JAFXMW010000137.1, from coordinate 19,917 downwards.
TGTGCATGTTGAACACTCCGTCGGGGTCCCAGCATTGTTTCACTTGGCGCATGAGTTGGTAAACCTCTTCGCCGTACATCAGGGGGATGAATTCTCCGCGCAGACGGCCGTCGCCATGTTCGCCGCTGAGGCTTCCGCGGTGTTTGCGCACCAGCAGGGCGGTTTCTTCGGCCACTTGGCGGAAGAGTTGCCGGTCTTTAGGTTCTTTGATATTGAGAATGGGGCGCAGGTGGAGTTCGCCGGTGCTGATGTGGCCGTAGTAGACACATTCCAGCCCGAGGCGTTGCATCATCTGTTGGAAATCGTCGAGGTATTGCGGCAGCCTTTCGGGTGCTACAGCGGTGTCCTCGATTACACCTATGGGTTTGTTGTCGCCTTTCACGCCAGTGAGTACCCCAAGTCCGGCTTTGCGCAAGGCCCATACACGGCTGATATCGTTGCCGTAGACACGGCTGCAATGGTAGGCGAGGCCTTGCTCGAGGAGTTCCTTTTCGAGAGCGTCGGCGTCGGATTCCATATCGCTGCCATAGAATTCGGAGATGAGAAGGGCTGCCGGTTCGCCTTGGATGAAGAAACGGTTGCGGTCTTGGGTGCGGTTGTTGCGGCAAAGTTCGAGGATCTTGCCGTCCATGAGTTCTATGGCCACGGGGTTGTGGCGCAGCGCCACGAGGTTGGCAAGGTAGCTGTTGGGAAGGGAATTGCAGTGGGCACAGAGTACCATCTGTTGCGAGGGGGGCAGTGGGTCGAGGGATACTTTTATTGCGGTGATGAAGCAGAGGGTGCCTTCGCTGCCGCAGATGAGTTTACAGAGGTCTATGCCTTGTGGGGCGGCGGGGCTTCCGGGCAGGGCGTTGAGGGAGGGGTTGATGGCTTCGTCGATAGCGTATCCGCAACTGCGACGGCGGAGGGACGGATCGGGGAAATTGTCGTTGATGAGTTGACGCGTGGCGGGGTCGTTGGCCCATTGCTCGAGTTGGGCATAGATTTTGTCCAGCAGCGGGCTGCCTTGTCGGTTGGCTGTGGAGAACGGGGTGCCGTCGCTTAGCAGTCCCCGGATTTCGAGTACATGGTGGCGTGTGCTGCCATATATGAGGGAGTGGGTGCCGCAGGAATTGTTGCCCACCATGCCGCCGATACAGCAGCGGTTGCTGGTGGAGGTTTCGGGGCTGAAGAATAGGCCGTGGGGCTTGAGTGCGATATTGAGTTCGTCGCGCACTACGCCGGGTTCAACCCAAGCCCAGCGTTCGGCGGCGTTGATTTCGATGATGTGGTTGAGGTGTCGGCTGATGTCGACAACAATACCGTTACCCACCACTTGACCGGCGATGCTGGTGCCTCCGGCACGGGGTATGAGGTGGGTGTGTCTGCGCCGTGCTTCGGCGATGATTTCTCTGATTTCGTCCTCGGAATGGGGATAGGCCACGGCCATGGGTATTTCGCGATAGGCCGAGGCATCGGTGGCGTAGGCTATGCGGTGCAGAGGGTCGGTGAGAAGGTTCATGGCGGGGGATTAATAATCGAGAATGGTTTGCAGGATTTTCTCGGCGGCATGGGCATCGCCGAAAAGGTGCGGGAAGTGGACGGGGTGGTCAATCAGTTGGCGGTAGGCAGTAATGATGCGGTCGTAGTCGGCGTCGGCTATGATTCCGGCACCGTGGTTGACAATCTCCACCCACTCGGTTTCGGGACGCAGGATGACGCAGGGTTTCTCGAAGAAAAAGGCCTCTTTCTGCACTCCCCCGCTATCGGTCATGACCAAGCGGGCGTTTTGCTCAAGCATGTTGATGTCGAAGAAACCGGCGGGGGGGATGATGCTTATTTTCGACTGGTCGGCGGGGAGCAGGGCAGGGGTGGCGTTGAGTATTTTGCGGGTGCGGGGATGGAGGGGAAGGACGATGCGGATGTTGTCGTGTTCGGCAATGTCGGCAAGGGCGTGCAGGATGGCGTGCAGCCGCATGGGGTCGTCGGTGTTGTTGTCGCGGTGGATGGTGGCAAGGATGTATTGTCCGGGTTGCAGCCCGAGGTCTTGCAGTATGGTGCTGTGTTGACGGGCAAGAGTGGAAAAGTACATACTGTTGTCGTACATGACGTCACCGCAGTTGCACACCCTTCGTCGTCGTCCGTCGCGGAAGGTGGCTGGACTGTCCAGAAATCCTTCGCGTTGCAGATTGCCCACAGCGGTTTGCGTAGGGGCGAAGCAGATGCTGGAGAGTTGGTCGCACACGATGCGGTTCACCTCCTCGGGCATGGCCATGTTGAAGGAACGCAAGCCTGCTTCGATATGGAACACGGGTATGTGTATCTTCGAAGCTGCCACAGCACCGGCAAGGGTGGAGTTGGTGTCGCCGTAGAGGATGATGCCGTCGAAAGGATTGTTGAGCAGAACCTCCTCGATACCGCTGATCATGCGGGCGGTCTGGCTGCCGTGGGAGCCGGAGCCCACGCCCAGGTTGTAGTCGGGCTGGGGGATACCCAGTTCGTCGAAGAACACCTGCGACATATTGGTGTCGTAGTGTTGGCCGGTATGGAGTATTTTCTCTTCAATCTGTGAGGGGAAAAGGTTCTTCACCGCACGGCTGACGGCGGCGGCTTTGATGATTTGGGGACGTGCCCCTATGATGGTGAGTATCTTCATGATGGTTGAAGCCTGTGCCCTTTCTTGGGGTGAAGGTTAGATACTATAAATCAGCTGCTCTGCCACGGTGCGGACATCTTCGCGGGTGAGGTAAGGGTGCATGGGCAGCGAAAGCACACTCTTCGACAACTCGAGAGCGTGGGGGGTTAGGGCAAAGCTGTGCATTTCTTTGAAAGCGGTCTGTTTGCTCATCGGGGTGGGATAGTACACCATGGTGGGGATACCCTTGGCTTTTAGTTTGGCTTGCAGCACCTCGCGGTTGAAGGTTCCGTTGCCCGAGGGTACGCTCAGTTGGATGGTGTATTGTGCCCAGCTGCTGGTGTAGCCTTCCGGCACATAGGGCGGGGTGATGAGGATTTCCTTTTTTATGAAACGGGTCATGCCGCCAATCAGCTGGGTATAGTAGTCGGCTATTTTGTTCACATCGGCCAGCTCGTGCTCCTTGAAAGCTTTCAGCTTCACACGCAGGATGGCGGCCTGCAGGGTGTCGAGGCGTGAATTGAGACCGATACGGACATTGTCGTACTTATAACTCCCCTTGCCGTGGACGCGGTAGGATTCGATAAGGGCCGCCCAATCATCGTTGTCGGTAAACACCGCGCCCCCGTCGCCATAGCATCCCAAGGGTTTGGCGGGGAAGAAAGAGGTGGTGGAGATGTCGCCAAAGCTGCAGGCACGTCGTACAGTGAAACCGTCGCCTCCGGCCTTGGGCATTTTCACACTGCCCCCAAAGCCCTGGGCACCGTCTTCTATCAGGTACATCCCTTCGCGCTTGGTGATTCCCCTCAGCGAGGCAAAGTCGGCCGGCTGCCCGAAAAGGTCGACGGCTATCACAGCCTTGGGACGCAGGGTCATGTGGTCATGCACCGAGCGGATGGCATCCTCCAGACTTTTGCAGTCGATGTTGAAAGTTTTGGGGTCGACGTCTACAAAGACGGGTGTGGCACCTTCCAAAGCCACCACTTCCGCGCTGGCGAAGAAAGTGAAATCGGGCACAAACACCGCGTCGCCCTTCCCCACGCCCAGGGCTTTCAATGCCAAAGTCAAGGCATCCGTCCCGTTGGCGCAGGCAAGGCAATGTTTCACCCCCACATATTCGGCCAATTCCTGTTCCAGCTCTCTCACGGGGTTCCCCATAATAAAAGCACCCGAGGCAGCCACCTCGGTCATTGCCCGGTCGATATCTTCTTTCAGAGCCGCGTACTGTTTCTTTAAATCTCGGAATTCCATATTTCAATTCTCAAATTTTTACATCGTCCCAGCCAAAGGGGTGGGGAGCCAAAGGCAGTCGTGCCAAAGGGTGATAGTCGCCCTTCAGCCCGATGGGGGTGGAGTGGCGTATGTCGCTCACCATCTGGATGCAGTTGCGCGCCTCGCTGATACGAAAACCGCGTCCCGCCAGAATCTCCTGGTAGCTCTTGGTGTGCAATTCGGTGAAACCCTGGCTGAATTCAAACTCGTCGCCGTCAATCATGATGGTGCGGTAGGTTCTCTTCTCGCCCTGCACAGCGTTGGCGGGCAGGCAGTCGGCGTTGATGCTCAAGAAATAGCGCACCCGTGCCTGTTTCAGTTCCAGATACCCCGCCACACGGTCGTGCGACATCACGTGAACCACACTCTTTTCCACGGGTCCGAAAATCCATTGCAGCATATCGTAGAAATGCACCCCGATATTGGTGGCCACGCCGCCGCTCTTGTGCACATCGCCCTTCCACGACGAGTAATACCATTTCCCTCTCGAGGTAATATAGGTCAGGTCGATGTCATACACCTTGTCCCTTGGACCCTCGTCCACCTTCTTCTTCAAAGCCACGATGCTGTCGTGCAGGCGCAGTTGCAGAATGGTGTAAGCCTTATGACCCGTCTCCTCCTCCATGCCTATCAGATTGTCGATATTATAGGGGTTCAGCACAAGAGGCTTCTCGCAGATAACGTCGCAGCCCAGCCTCAGCCCATAGCGGATAAAGGCATCGTGAGTGTAGTTGGGCGTGCAAATCGACACCCATTGCAACGGGTGGTTGGTGTATTGTTGTTTCGAGCAGAAACGGTCAAACTGCTCCTGCTCGGTGAAAAACGAGCAGTCGGGGAAGAAACTGTCCAGTCTCCCCACGCTGTCGAACTTGTCGTATGCCGCCAGGAGGGTGTTGCCTGTGTCGGCGATAGCTTTCAGATGTCGCGGTGCAATGTATCCGGCTGCACCTATCAATGCAAAATTAGCCATGACTTGGTGATTAATGAGTGAAGAATGGTACTCCTTGATTCAATTACAGACGGCCGTCCACCAGTTCGCGGGGCATGATGGCCTTCACGTCGTAAATGACGTGCTTCGGCTCCAGCAGTTGGTCGAAATCAATCTCCATCTCCCTGAATTGGCGGTGGGCAACAGCAATGATGGCCGCGCTGAACTTCTCCTTGGGCAGCTCGTTCACAATGTCGATACCGTACTCGTGCTTCACCCGCTCGGGCGATGCCCACGGGTCGAACACCGTGATGTCCACATTGTATTCCTGCAACGAATGGAAAATGTCAATCACGCGGGTGTTGCGCACGTCGGGGCAGTTCTCTTTGAAAGTGAAGCCCATGATGATAATCTTCGAGTGCAGCACCTGGATGCCCTTCTTCAACATCAGCTTCACCGTTTGGTCGGCCACGTAGGCACCCATGCCGTCGTTCATCCTGCGTCCCGCAAGGATAATCTCGGGGTTGTACCCCAGCCGCTGTGCGCATTGAGCCAGATAGTACGGGTCCACCGAAATGCAGTGGCCCCCCACCAGGCCGGGGTTCATCTTGATGAAATTCCACTTCGTCCCCGCGGCCTCCAGCACATCCTGAGTGTCGATACCCATCAGGTTGAAAATCTTCGACAGCTCGTTGACAAAGGCGATATTGATATCCCGCTGGCTGTTCTCAATCACCTTGGCGGCCTCGGCTACCTTGATGCTCGAGGCGCGGTGCGTGCCGTTGATAAGCACCGAACGGTACACCTCGTCCACCAAATCGGCAGTCTCGGGAGTGGAGCCCGACGTAATCTTCTTGATTTTCTCCACCGTGTGGACCTTGTCACCCGGGTTGATGCGCTCCGGGCTATAACCGGCAAAGAAATCCACGTTATACTTCAGACCCGACACCCGCTCCACCACGGGCAGACACTCGTCCTCCGTCACGCCCGGGTACACCGTCGACTCATACACCACCGTGTCGCCCTTGGCGATTACCTTGCCCACCACCTCGCTGGCGCCGTACAGCGGCGTCAAATCGGGGTTGTTGTTGCGGTCCACAGGGGTCGGCACAGCCACCACATAGAAATTACAGTCGCGAATATCCTCCAGGTTGCTCGAGCAGACGAAACCGTGCTCCCTTATGGCCTCCTGCAGCAGCTCGTCGCTCACCTCCAGCGTGGCGTCGTGACCCGCCATCAAAGCCCTCACCCGCTCCTCGCTCAAATCGTACCCCACTGTCTTATACTTAGTGGAAAAAAGTCTTGCCAAAGGCAGACCGACATATCCAAGTCCAATGACTGCAATTTTAATCTCTTGCATAAAGTGCTGTAATGTTATTATTTATAGATACGTTAATTACAAAACCTAACCTTTGAGCCGTAAAGGTTTAATTTGCAAAGATACACATTTTTTTTTGTTCATCAACTTTTTTTTCGCAAGGTATCCTCTTCGGCAGGTGACAGAATTGTCACTCCACCATCTCCTGTGTAGGAATCATCATCAAGGGATAGTACTATCGAAAGAAAAAGTTGCTAATTCAAAAATAAGTTGTAATTTTGCAAATCGAAAAAGAGTTCTTTGGGCACGTTGAGTTTTTTACTCAGATACCATCGAGCAAAGACCGATTAAGTTCGTGAAACTCGGCACCAAGGTGACTGGAGTTAGAGAGGGTTAAAAGCCCTCTTTTTATTTGTTCTTATTCCAGATTGAGATGTAAGTTACAACTCCCATCTTTTTCATGGTCCTTTTGATTCTATGTTTGATTAGGCCAATAGTTTATTTTATCCTATTTCTCTCAAAATTCTCTCAAAAAGTAGCGTTTCTTATTGGATGGGGTGTATTTTGCCGGAGCGGTTGCCGAAGAAAAAGAACAAGCCGTAAGCGAGAATCAGGATCAGGGCGACGGCTATGGTGTAGAAGTTCTTGTCCTCCACAAGGATATAGCCAATATTGATTGCCAGCTGCAGCAGGGCATACCCCGTCGAGACCGCCAGATAAGGCACATGCAAATCATTTACCATCGTTTCGTAGGCGTGCTCGCGGTGGGCGGCAAAAATATTGCGTCCTGAAAGGAACCGCTTGGCGACAGTCAGGAACCCGTCGGCCAGGAACACGATGACAAAGCAAATACGGCTCACATTCAAGCCAGAGCCGGGGAACGAGTTGACATAGCGCACCAGCAGGAACAGGACGATGAGCCCCATGCTGATGCTGCCCACGTCGCCAGCGAAACAACGCGCGTTGGTACGAAAATTGAAAAAACCGAACACCACGATAGCCACCAAGACCGAAGCGATAAACTCGAAATCAACAAACGGATGTACAAAGAGGTCGAGATAGCCGAAAGTGCCCACCACCACAAACGAGTAAGCGGCAAGCATCCCGTTGATGCCGTCCATAAAATTGTAAATATTGAGAACACCCGTAAAGAAAACAATCAGCACCACAAGCTGCCACGGGGCAATGGCCGAGATATCCGTCCAGAACGTCAGGAGCACTGTGGCAATCTGTGTGAAAAGGCGCAGCCAAGAAGGCAATGGATGTAGGTCGTCCACAAAGCTCACCACCGCCAAGACGGTGATGGCGATGAGGAAATTATGGAATGCCAAGCCGTGTGTCAGCGAGTAGAACAGCACGGCGAAGTAGAAAACGATACCCGCACCCAGCAGGGCCACGCGGTGGTGCGAGCTACGCTCGTTAGGGCGGTCGACGATATGGAAACGCCTGGCTACCGAAAAATAGAGCAGCTCGAAAGCGATGATTGCAATGGTGGCAACGATATAAAACATATTCCCCTGGCGTTTGTTTTCAGGATGCAAAAATACAACTTTTTTTGTATAAAAGGGATTTTTTTTGTAATTTTGCAAAGTGCAGAAAGGTAAAAAAAGGAGCAGCAGGACAATACAAACAACTGATGTAAAGAAAAATAATACCCCCAAAGAACATATTATTCGTAGAGTCGAAAAGATGATATGCCAACAACAAACAACAGCAATTGAAATACCCAATAGATACATGAAATCAGAAGATATACGTATTCTACGAAGTTTCCGACAAGGGGGTTACATATTTCACCTTCGGGTGGTTAACCTATAAGACATTATGAAGATTACATCAAATAACATAGCCAGTTTTCTGGGGTCGACGTTGAATGGGGCGGTCTCAACCATTGAGCGTTTTGCCCCGCTGTCGGCTCCGCTGCCTCGCAGCGTTGTTTTCGCCAAGAGGTACAGCGACGAGTCGGTTCGAGCCCTGAACAGCTGCAATGAGGTTCTGGCCATCGTGCCGCGCGACTTTGCGGGGAGGCTGACGTGCGGCTATATCGTTTCGGACAATCCCCGGTTGGATTATATCAGGGTTTTGTCCCATTTCTTTGTACAGGAGAGGCCAAAGGGGTTCATTCACCCTACGGCAGTTGTCGAGCAGGGTGCCTCCATCGGGCGGGATGTCTACGTCGGCGCGGGATGCTATGTGTCGGCACAGTGTGTGGTGGGCGACGGCTGCGTGCTTCATCCCCATGTGGTTCTTGACAACCGCGTGGTGCTGGGTCACCACTGTGAGATTAAGTCGGGTGCGGTGTTGGGACAGGAGGGTTTCGGTTTTGAGCGTGACGAAGAAGGGGAGCCTGTGCATTTTCCGCATTTCGGCGATGTGGTGGTGGGCAACAATGTCTTTATAGGCAGCAACACCACGGTGGAGCGCGCCACGCTGGGCAGCACGGTTATCGGGGACAATGTGAAAATCGACGACTTGGTGCAGATAGGCCACAACAGCCATATCGGCGAGGGTAGCATGGTTACTGTCGGGGCCATTGTTTGCGGCGGGGCTGTGTTGAAGCCTCAGAGCTATCTGGCTCCCAACGTGACTGTAAAAGAAAAAGTGACAATAGGATACAGGGGATTTGCAGGCATTGGGGCTGTGGTGCTGAAAGATGTAGAAGACAACACCATTGTGGCCGGTGTGCCAGCCAAAGAGATTAATAGAAACAAATAGCAATACCATGAATATAGAGAACATACTCGTATTGGCTCCGCATACCGACGACGGTGAATTGGGCTTAGGCGGTACGATCAGTAAGTTTATCGAGGAGGGGAAGAATGTGTTCTACGCTGCCTTTTCCACCGCCGACCAGTCGGTTCCCGAGGGGTTTCCGAAGGATATCCTTGCCACAGAGGTGCGTAATGCAACCCTCAAGCTGGGCATTCCTCCCGAGAACCTGTATATCTACCATTATGAGGTCCGCAAACTGAACTATGTGAGGCAGGAGCTTCTGGAGGACATGGTGAAGTTGCGCAACGAACGGCGTTATGACCTGGTGTTCATGCCTTCGTCCCACGACATACACCAGGACCATACCACCGTGGCCCAAGAGGCGATACGAGCTTTCAAGAAGACCACTTTGCTTGGATATGAGCTGATATGGAACAATTTGACGTTCGACACAGACTGTTTCGTCCAGTTGGAGGAGCGTCATATAGAGGCAAAATGCCAGGCCTTGCGGGAATACAAAAGCCAGGAGTTCCGCGACTATACCTCCGCTGAGTTTGTACGCTCGCTGGCCCGTACCCGCGGTGTGCAGGTAGGTTGCCAGTATGCCGAGTCGTTTGAAGTAATAAGACTGTTCCTATGAATATCTTGATGATAAGCCACTACGCCGGAGCGCCGCAATATGGCATGGAGTATCGCTCCTATTATATTGCCCGCGAGTGGGTGGGCATGGGGCATCGGGTGACTGTGGTGGGAGCCTCCTTTTCGCACCTTCGCAAAACTCAGCCGCCGGTGGGACGGGAATGTCTTGAGGGCATCGACTATCTGTGGTTGCCCACGGTCGAATATGAGGGCAACGGTTGGAAACGGGTGCTCTCGATGTTCCAGTTCTGCCATCAGGTTTACAAACACAGCAAAGAGCTGATTGCCTTTCAGCCGGACATGGTCATTGCTTCGTCGGTATACACCTTCGACATATACCCATGCCATTATATCGCCCGCCGCACCCATGCCAAGCTGGTCTACGAGGTGCATGACTTGTGGCCTCTGTCGGTGATGGTTATTGGCGGGTACAAAAAATGGCACCCGTTCATTGTCATGCTGCAGCACTGCGAGAACTATGCTTACAAACATTGCGACATGGTTGTCTCGATGCTCGATAAGGCTTTTCCCCACATGAAGCGTCACGGGCTTACGGAAGACCGTTTTTGCTGTGTGCCCAACGGATATCTGAAAGAGGAGTGGGATAATGCTGAGAATGGCTCTTTGCCGCAGGAGCATGCTGCCCTTTTTGCCAAGCTCCACGAGGAGGGTAAAACCATCATCGGATTTGCCGGAGGACATACCCAGTCGACAGCCATGGACGTTCTCATCAAGGCGGCCAATGCACTCAGAGAGCGCAATGATTTGGCATACGTCATGGTGGGCAGCGGTCCGCAGAAAGAAGAGCTGATACAATTGGCGGAAAGCTATGGTCTCAAGGACTTCTATTTCCTCCCACCGGTGGAGAAGACCTGCATACCCAATGTTGTACAGCAGTTTGATATCTGCTACGAAGGCGGCGTGCATAGTTTCCTTCACCAATACGGTACTTCCGCCAACAAGATGATTGATTATATGCTGGCAGGGAAACCCATTGTCAAGTCGGTTGACGAGCCGGGCAGCGAGACGGAGCGCGTGGGCTGTGGCATACAGGTGGAGGCCGAGAATGTCGACCAGGTGCGCGAGGCCATACGGACGATAGCCGACATGTCCCCCGACGAATGTGCCGCCATGGGTGCCAAGGGTCGGAAATATGCCCTCGAAAACCTCGAATACCACACGCTGGCGCAAAAGTTCATCGATTACGTGAGAATTGAGAATTGAAGTATGAAAGTACTGCTTTTATCCGACGCCGACAGCATCCACACCCTCCGATGGGTACGCTCGCTTAGCCAGCGAGGATGTGAGATTCTGCTTTTCAATCTGCTTCGCTGCGACTTGTCGCCTTACAAAGGTATGCCCCATGTGAAGGTGTTCAGTTGCGACTTCGTGTTGCGCGACAGTGCAGCCCTTTCGCAACGTCTGCTCGACAAGATGGTTTATCTCAAGGCGGTCTGGCTGCTTCGCAAACAAATAAAAGATTTCCGTCCCGACTTCCTGCATGCTCACTATGCATGCAGCTTTGGCCTCATTGGAGCCCTCTCCGGCTTCCACCCATACGTGCTGTCGGTGTGGGGCAGCGATGTCTATAGCTATCCGCGCCAGGGCAGCCTCTACCGCCACCTGCTCTCTTTCACTCTCAAGAGGGCCGACTACATTCTTTCTACCAGCCATTGTATGGCTCGCGAGACCAATCTTTACACGCCCAAACCTATTTCTGTCACTCCCTTCGGTGTCGATATGCAGCGTTTTTGTCCTCTCCCTGCCACCGATAAACCGGCATCTTTTGTTGTCGGCAATGTCAAGACCCTTAAATTCTGCTATGGTATCGACACCCTCATCCGTGCTTTTGCCCTCGTCCATCGGCATCATCCGCAGACCGATATGCGCCTACTCATTGCCGGCACGGGTCCTGACCGCGACCAGCTCATTAACCTGTGTGACGATCTCGGCATCCGTCATCTTGTCGACTTCCTTGGCTACATTCCTAATCAGGAGCTCCCCACGCTCTACGCCAAGTTCGACGTGTCTGTGTCGCTGAGCCGTGAGGAAAGCTTCGGTGTTGTAGCCGTCGAGGCAATGTCCTGCGCTTGTCCAGTGGTCACCTCGGATGCCGCAGGGTTCTGCGAGGTGGTCGACAACAATGTCACAGGTTTCATTGTGCCCAAAGACAATCCCGAGGCCGCCGCCGAAGCTATTGAACGCTTTATCGACAATCCGCAGCTTCGAGACCAAATGGGTGCCGCAGCGCGGCGGCGTGTGGCCGACCTCTACGACTGGGAACGCAACGTGGATACCATGATGAACATCTACAGGCGCGTCATCTCTTCCTGACGGAGCAGGCTGCGCACTGAGGCCACAGGGACCCATTTGCGGAAGGGGTACAACGCCTTTACCATCACGGCGAGCCAGGGTTGATATACGATATTGATTCGGCAATATGCTTTGCGGAAATGGAACTTCTGCATGAGAAAGGGTTGTATGTTGGAATGTTCGGTGATGCTCCGTCCGCCATCGTTGACGTATTTCATCCCGCGCTCTTTCAGATAGTGTTCGTTCATGGTGTGGATCAAACCGTAGTAGGGGTAGCGGGACAAATCGTCGGGTCGGGCTTTCATCACGGAGTAGTCGCACATCTGTTCGTAGGCGATATTCTTGGCGAAAGCAGCCAGATGGCCGTCGGCTTTGTCGAAGGAGCCCCAGTATTCATTCTCGGGTCCATGTATTATTTCGTTCCGGAAATCCTCTTCGGTGGGTACACAGGCCTTCACCTTATAACCCTCGGCGGCGGCGCGGTGCACCTCATAGCCCATGGCCAGCAGTTCGTCGCGCGTCATGGGACGAAAGGTATAGTTGGCCATGCTGCGCCGCAGCTGGTTGCGCATCTTACTGCTCAGCTCCTCCATGCCCTCGAACGAGTCTTTCACCACATACCAGAAACCCGTCTCCTCGCCACAGTCAAAGTCGTAGGTGTTGCGCACCAGCCAGCCGCCTTTGTGCAGCAGTGCCTTGCAGTCGGCACGGCACAACCGCGGCTCCTCGTACTCGGGGCCTGTCCACAGCCACGCGTGTTTATACAGTGTGAATGTCATTGTGTGTAGTGTCTTTTTCGGTGGGTTCTGTACTATACATGTCGCGTCCCTTCGGGACGCAGTTCTCAGATGTCTTTGTGTCACGGCACTGCGCCTTCGGCTTGTACCGTGTTATGAATAGACTCACCTCTTCGAGGTGATTTGTAGAAGTCCCCTTTCTTCAACAGGGCTGATGCAATCTGTCGGCAGCGTGCCGTCCAGGTGTTCTGTTCGGCCACAGCGGGCAAGGCCTCGCGCATCTGTGACAGCCGTTGCGGGTTGTCGCGCAGCGTTTCTATCGTCTGCTTGAGCGAGGCGGCATCGTTCGTGCAGGCACAGCCGATGCCGTTGCGTTCCACGAAGTCGCCGCTCCAGGTCTCTTTGGCGGCTAGGATGGGCAAGCCGTGACCGATGGCCTCGAACAATTTGTAGGGCGCAGCAAAGCGCACATATTCCGTGTCCATGGGCATCACAAACAGGTCGGCTCTACGGTATGCTGCATCGAGCTTGTCCCCGTCGAGGTGAACCACCTTTACATGGGGGCCAAGATGGGGTGCATAATCTTCCTGCACGGTCTCCCAGTCGTAGGTGCGGCAGCAGAAAGTGAGCCTCACACCCTCCATCGCCGACACGGCACTCATCAAAGGCTTCAGGTTGTAGTTCCCACCTACGCCTCCCACATAGAGCAATTCCATCGTTTCGCGCCCGCCGTTCCCCTCATTTCGCCAGTCGGACAGTTTTGCCCCCGACGGCAGTTCCACCACACTGCAGCTGAACCTGTGCGGCACATGCTCAAGCATCGGCAGCGTGGGCAGAAACAGCACGTCGAGCAGTCGGCCGTACTGCCACAGGTCGTAGAAATAGAAATATCGCGCCACCTTTTGCTTGAATCCCTCTCCCTTGTTGGCATACTGCCAGTGTATATCGCGGTAGAACAGCCCCACGGGAATGCCATGACGTTTGCAGAAGGACAGGAAGCCGAAATCCAGACAAGGGTGTGTGGGCAGGTGGTGTGGCTCGGTGAGCAGCGTGGGCATGGTCGACGATTCGCTGTAGAGGAAATCGTAGTGTATGCCCTGTCGTATCTTTCGCTTTATCCGGGCAATCTGGCGTTTGCGGTCGCGTGCGCTGCCTTCCACCACGTCCATCTCCCAGCCAAGTTCGGCAAAGGCCTTCATCAACTTCTGAGGACGGATTTGGCTGGCCGACGGGTCGTGGCGGTCTATCTTCAGCGGTATATGGAATATCAGTCTCATGACTCTTTTTTTATCTTGAAAAAAGGCAACTGCAGCAGCATCGCGCGCCGCGTGAACCAGTAGAAAGCCAGGTAGGCGAGGCCGAAAACAGCCATGTCGCAATACAGCATCACGCTACGCAAGGGTTCCTGCTGCCCTGCGGCGAACAACAACAACGGCAATGCTGGCAGCGTTGCCACCACAATGCCCAAGAGCGGCCACGACACGGCGCCGAGGTAGCTCTTCAGCGGCATCTGGATGCATTTGTACACCATCATGCGCCAATAGGCAAAGAGGAAGATGAAGGCCAGCAGCACCTGGGTCCAGGCCATAGCCTGTATGCTTATCCGGCTGGCCACCAGTGTGCCCGCCAGCACGAACACGATGCGTACCAGCGTCCACTTGAAACCCAAGTCGGTGCGACCCAACGACACCATGAGTATCCCCGCGGGGTTGCCTATCGACTGCAGCATACCCCACACCGAGAGCACTCGCACAAACCACACCATTTCTACCATGCCGCTTCCGTAGAGCAGCACGGTGAGCGGTTCTGCAAAGAGGAAGAACGCCATGAATATCGGGAAGTTGATGAAAGAGAGCAGGTGCAGCACTTCGGCGTATGAGCGACGCATCTTTGGCATATCGTCCTGGAAACGCGCAAATGCCGGGGCGGCGACATTGGTGACGATGGGGTTGATGAGCTGCACAGCTTTGTACAGCAACTCCTTGGCCAAGTTGTACACACCCAGCACTTCGGCACTGAAGAAACGCCCTATGAGGAAGATGTCGAGTTTGTTGGCAGCATAGTCAATCACCTGCATGCCGAGCTGATAAAGCCCTATCGATACCAACTCGCGTATTTCGCTCAATCGGAAATGCAGCCTGATGCGATAGGCCTTGAGTCCCGACACGGCATAGACGCTCTGGGTGATGGCGGCCTGCAGCAGGGCTCCCCATGCGAGGCTGAAGACCCCAAAGCCTTGCAAGGCCAGAATAACCGTCAGCACTACCCCGAGGGTGACCCCGACAATCTGCACTATGGAGATGAATTTGAAGTCCAGCTCTTTGGTCTTCAGTGTGTAGAACATTTTGCCAAAAGAGTCTATCACAAGAGTGAACGACAACAAAGGGATGAGTTGTCTGAGGACGGAGTGATGGTAGTAGTTTGCTATCAGTGGCGTAAAGGCACAGAGCATCAACCACAGCGCCACACTGAGCATGAGGTTGAGCCAGAAGACCGACGAGTATTGGTCGCGGGAGATGTCTTGCTTGTGGATAATGCCTGTTGCGAGGCCCATATTGGCAAATATCTCCGTGAAGCCGAGAAACATGGTGGCTATGGCCAGCAGACCAAAGTCTTGCTTTGTGAGTATGCGCGCCAAGATAAACAGCTTGAGCATCTGCAACGCTGTGGTGGTAAGTGTCCCCACTGCGTTCCATTTTACCCCGGTTACCGATTGGCTGCGTAATGACATGGCGGTGTTCAGTCTTTCTTTTCAGCTGGTTGGTATTCGGTGTGCGTCTTGCCTGGGTCCACCACCATCATCAGGACTATCAGGGCATATAGCAGCGAAACAAATTGCATACCCATCTGGCGTTCCAACATCGACTCGAAGAGCAGGCAGAACATGACGATGAACGTCAGCACCAAGACTGGCCAGAACGCTGCTCTTCGCCGCCAGGCTACATACAGCGGCATCACCAGCCACCACAGCATTGCCGCTAATCCTACGATTCCGATGGCAAGACCCGTCTCGGTGTATTGGTTATGAGCGTTAAGCTGTTGTTCCTCCAGGCTTGGGTACCCCTCGGTGCCCAATCGCTTTGTGAGCACGGTGTCGTAGTCGCCCACTCCGTAGCCGAACACAGGGCTGTCGGCAATTGTCTTTACAGCGGTGACGTTGATGGCCATGCGGGCATCGTTGTACTTCCCGTAGGCCGGTTCCGTTGTTGCCACAGTGTCGGCAACGGTCCCGTCGTCGGTTTCTACCGCCTGCGTACTTGCTAAGGAGGCTATCGGCAGACGGCTGTTGTGGTTGGGCAGCGTTTTCTCGGCAGTGAAGGTGAGCCCCACCGAAAGGAGGGCGAGCAAGGCTCCTTTCCGCCATCCGCGCTTTTGGGCAAAATGCAGGGCGCACAGCACCTCGACACCGTAGAGGCACAAGATGCCCGCACGCGAGTCAATGTAGATGATAAATACCATTGTCATCACTGCGGAGGCATATAGCATCAGTTTCTGCCACAAAGGCATGACTCCACGGCGCTGCGTTAATTCGCTGTAGATAAACCCCACGGTTGGCAGGGTGTACAGGGCCACGTATGTATGGTTTCTCTCCTCGAATGTGTTGGTGAACAGGTTATAGAAAAACATTCCTCCAATGGCTACAAGCAACCCATAGAACATCACCCGCAGATGGTCGCGCTTGAGGTAGGAGGTATCTGACAACAGGATACACAAAGGGGCTATGAGCATCACGGCCTTGCGCGACACCACTGTCAGAGCTCTGTCCACATTTTGGCTGTAGAACACACTGGCCACATAGCACAGCCAAAAAACAACGACTGTCAAAAGCGTCACACGCATCGGTGTGTCGAGCGATGGATTTCCAACTTTTTTTTCGGCAACAATCTTGACCACTGTGGCAACGCTGACAGCCAGCGTGGACCACAACCCGAGCTGCCAATCGATTGCCACAATCGGGAGGGTGATACATAGCATGATGAACTGCAATGTATTATACCACTTCATATTCTTTTTATTCATAGTGCAAATTTACGTAAAAATCCCCAATTTTATCATATAAAATAAAAAAAAAGACATATAGGTCAAATTGCAGGATGTCCGGATAAAAAAGTTTTGTGCCTTGTGGTGCAGTTTGAAAACATGTCAGATTTCACCCAATGCAAAAAAACACTGATAAACCGTGCGCCATACTCCACTGCCTCGTATTACCTCATTCTTTGTCAGACAACAACCAAACACCTATCTTGTGCATTTTTTTCATTTTTTTAAAACAGTATTTGTATATTCAAATTTTCTTCATATCTTTGTAAAAATCACACACATATATATATTAATAAGATGTCTGCCGCTAAAATCAAGCAGACTTCCATTTAGCAAAATATATCCCGCTTCCCGTATGTCAAATGTTGTACCAAAAAGTTCCTTAGCAGTTTCAAAGATTTTTTTTGTACTTTCTTCGTCTATTTTAGGAACTTTTTGTAATTTTGCACTTGAATTATGAGCCGACATTTGCGGTTGCACGTGCTGATTATCAGTGTTTGACGTGCCTTGTTCTGCAATAGTTGGCTTTTTGTCTGTAAAGAAGTTGGTAAATTGTTCACCTTTCCCGCTAATCTCTGTGGTCACGGTATATGTGATATCTCCTTTTCTCCCTCAACCAAGAAGGGTCCATCGTCGACCTCTCCACCCTCTCCCCCGGCACCTACATCGCCGCCCTCCACACATCCCTCGGCATTGCCACCAAGAAACTACTGGTGAAATAACCCGCCCCCCCTCTCCGCAACAGGAAAGCAGGTGTTGTAATCTCAAAAAAAATATGTATATTTGCAAATCGGTTGTTTTGCAAAGGTATTGCGCATGTACTACATTATCATTATAATAGCCTTTGTGGCCTTCGAGTTGCTCGTTTTCTCCCGGGCCAAAAGGCTTTACTTTGTCGTCTGTCACAACGACCGCAGTTCCCATCACAGAGGGGGTGTGTTGTTGGGTGCCGGGGTGTTTTCCATTTTCATTTCTTCCGGACCGCGGGCGTGGGCTTCCTGCCCGTGTCATACAGCCTGATGTTCCCTTCATGTCATTAACACAAACGCTTTCAAGTATATGGAAAAAAAGAAATTCATCACCATCCTGTCCACCGTTTTCCTTACAAGTCTCTTCTGGCTGGCGCTCTTTTTCCTTGTGGTTCCGGCTATAAAGGGCAAGAATAACCGGACTGTGGAACAAACCGTGGCCGTGCAAGCCGGACAACCCGACCCCGAGGCTCCGCGCTATGCCGTAAATGCCAAGAAGAATGTCGACTACAGCGAGGATATAGTGGGGCGCTGGCAACCTGTCGAGGTCTCGGAGGTAATGCTGGACTTCTCCGCCTACGGCACCCTCAAAACCACCACTACCCAGCACCGCCACCCCGTCCGCACCGAATACAAATACAAACTGCTCGGCGACCGTATGGGCTACACACTAATGTCCGACTTCTACGAAGGCGATTGGCACCGCATTGAAATCACCACCGATGACAACGGCCAGATGTACCTCTCCGTTTTCGACGACCCCGCCCTCGGCGGCCGCTACAAAAAGGAGAAATAGTGGTAATATGTTCTGATTAAATAATTTGAGAGGGTGTTGAAGCCTCTCGGGACTGCCGTGCCTTCGCTCCTTCACCATTACATAAACGTTAGTTCTCCCATATTTCTCCCATCCAGCATGGGAGAAATATGGGAGAAATATGGGAGAACTGAGGGATAACGAGCGAGCCTGCATGAAGGCTGGCACGTTTAGTCGATTTTGTCAAATCCGAGGTAGGGACGCAGACATTCGGGCATGACAATGCCGTCGGGAGTCTGGTTGTTTTCGAGCAGGGCGGCCACGATGCGGGGCAGGGCCAGGGCGCTGCCGTTGAGGGTGTGGCACAGGCGGGTCTTGCCGTCGGTGTCCTTGAAACGCAGTTTCATGCGGTTGGCTTGGAAGGTTTCGAAATTGGATACCGAGGAGACTTCGAGCCATTTCTGTTGTGCGGCACTCCACACTTCGAAGTCGAAGGTCATGGCAGAGGTGAAACTGATGTCACCCCCGCAGAGTTTGAGGATGTGGTAGGGGAGACCCAGCTTGTCGAGCAGTCCGCCGACGTGGCGTTTCATATCCTCGAGGGTGTCGTAGCTGCGGTCGGGGTGTTCGATGACCACGATTTCCACTTTGCTGAACTCGTGCAGGCGGTTCAGGCCGCGGACGTCCTTGCCGTAGCTGCCGGCCTCGCGACGGAAACACTCGGAGTATCCGGCGTGGCGGATGGGGAGTTGCTCGGGGTTGACGATGACGTTGCGGTAGAGGTTGGTGATGGGCACTTCGGCGGTGGGTATCATATAGAAGCCGTCGAGGGGGATGGCGTACATCTGTCCCTCTTTGTCGGGGAGCTGGCCGGTGCCGAGGCCGGAGGCTTCGTTGACCATGAGCGGAGGCATGATTTCCACATATCCGGCGGCAACGGCTTGGTCGAGGAAGAAGTCGATGAGGGCGCGCTGCAGGCGTGCGCCTTTGCCTTTGTAGACGGGGAATCCGGCTCCGGTGATTTTGTTGCCGAGTTCGAAATCGACGATGTTGTACTTGGCGCAGAGCTCCCAGTGGGGCAGAGCCCCTTCGGGCAGGTTGGGTTTGGTGCCGAATTCGGCCACGACGACATTGTCGGCTTCGCTCTTGCCTTTGGGAACCGTGATATGCGGGGCATTGGGCAGGGAGATGAGTTTGGCGTTGAGGTCGGCGTCGACGGCTGCCTGTTGGTCGTCGAGGGCTTTTTCCTGAGCCTTGAGGTCGGCGGTGAGGGCTTTCTTGGCTTCGGCTTCGTCGCGTTTGCCCTGTTTGAAGAGCATGCCTATCTCCTTGGCGATGGCGTTTTGCTCGGCTTTGACGGCGTCGGCTTTTTGTTGCAGGGCGCGACGGTCGGCATCGAGACGGATGATTTCGGCTATGCGCTCTTCGACGTTTTCGACATTCTTAATCTTGAGGCGTTCGATGATTTCCTCTGTATGTTCCTTGATATATTGCAGTTGCAGCATAATGACGTATGTTTTTTTCTGTGGCAAAAATACACTTTTTTTTTTAATTGTCAATATGTTTTGTCTGCATCGGGGTTTTGTGGCGGTTGCCTTGTGGGTTGGCGATGAATTGTTAAAAATGCGCGCTGTTGCTTTGTGCAATGAAAAATAAGTGTATATTTGCAGGATGAAAGATGAAGGGAACGGGATTGAGGCGATGTTGTATAAGATTGATTGTTCGGTATTTATTATTTATTATTAACTATAAAAACATTATAAGATTATGAGAAAACTAATTATTTTAGCCTTTTTTGCAGCAGGGCTGCAATGGGCGGTGGCTCAAAACACGGGGTATT
>JAFXMW010000136.1 GCA_017530105.1 Bacteroidales bacterium | reverse complement strand
GCTCTCCTCCGTCTGGAGGTCTACGACCTCAACGGCCGCAGGATGCTGGCGCAGGACTGCCAAGGCCACTCCGCCACAATCGACGCCTCCAGCTGGCCCGAAGGCACCTACATAGCCATAGTCCGCACCCCCGCAGGCGCCACCTCGCAGAAACTGACCATAAAACGATAACCCGATAACAACCGTGCAGGCAACCCACGGTTCGCTCGTTCACCCCCAGTTCTCCCATATTTCTCCCATATTTCTCCCATCCTGGATGGGAGAAATATGGGAGAACTGACGGATAAGAAACGGTGAAGGAGCGAAGGTGCAGAAGACAGACACTAACGAACCCCGGGACGGGGGAAACAGAAACCGAGCCTCAGGCGGGAAACCCGTGGCTCGGTATCACTAACTGAGCAACAATAAGTTGAGCGGCTTAGATAAGGCCTTTGCCGGCTTTGAACTTGGGCGATTTCTTGGCAGCGATTTTAATCTTGGCACCGGTGCGGGGGTTACGACCCATGCGGGCGGGACGCTCGGTGACATCAAAGGTGCCGAAACCCACCAAGGTAATCTTTTCTCCCTTAGCGAGTTGCTCTTTTACGACATCGACATAAGCATTGAGAGCTTTACCGGCATCGACTTTGGTTAAACCTGCTTTTTCGGCCATTGCGGCAATTAATTCGGTTTTGTTCATAGTGATAATTTTTTAACTGGGTTAATATGTTTTTTTCGCGTGCAAATATAAACCTTTTTTTTTATAAGTTGGCTCTCTTTTAAAAAAAAATTGTGTTAAAAAATAAACCTTAGAATTACATTGCTAATTTCCAGTTGGTTACATTGCACCCACGAAGAAATTCCGCCACGGTCATACGCTTTTTTCCGCTCAATTGGAGGTTCAAAATGTCGATAAATCCGTCCTGTACGGCAATTTTTAGGAATGTTTTACCATCGGAAAAGAGTTGCACGGGGGTAGCGGAAGAGTCGGGTTGGAAGCCTACTTGGAAGAGTTTGAAGGAGTGATGTGTGCCCTGCGGGTCGGCGAGGGTCATGGTGGCGGCGGGATAGGGGGAGAGGCCGCGGACAAAATCGACAATGCGCTGGCCGGGGAGGGACCAGTCGACGGCACAGTCGGCTTTGAAGATTTTGGGTGCCGGCGGCATGGGGACGTTTTGCGGCTGGGGTTTGGGGACGAGGGTGCCCGCCTGGAGACCGGCGAGGGTGTCGACAACAAGATTGCTGCCCAAGAGGGCAAGGCGGTCGTGGAGGCTTTCGGCGGTGTCGTCGGGGGTGATGGGGGTGGACTGCTGCAGGAGGATGGAGCCTTCGTCGATACGCTCGTTGAGCATGAAGGTGGTGACGCCGGTGAGGGTGTCGCCGTTGATGATGGCCCAGTTGATGGGGGCCGCCCCGCGATAGCGAGGAAGCAGCGAGGCATGGAGGTTGAAGGTGCCCATGGGAGGCATGGCCCAGACGCTTTGGGGAAGCATACGGAAAGCCACGACGACAAAGATGTCGGCCTGCCATTGGCTGAGTTGTTGGAGGAAGAGCGGGTCGCGGAGTTTTTCGGGTTGGAGGAGCGGGAGGCTGTGATCGAGGGCGAATTGCTTGACGGGGGAGGCGGTGATTTTGAGTCCGCGTCCGGTGGGACGGTCGGGGACGGTGACAACACCCACCACCTGGTGGCCTGCATTGAGGATGGCTTGGAGGGAGGCGACAGCGAAGTCGGGGGTTCCCATAAAGACTATTTTCATTGTGTGTTGAATGAGAGTGGGGATGAAAAGTTTTTTAACGGACACGGACACGCAGTCCGGATTTGAATTTCGTTACTTCGGGGTTGAGCTGCTTGAGTTTGTCGGCAGTGGTGTGGTTGCGTTTGGCGAGGTCGTCGAGGGTTTCGCCTTTACGCATGGTGGCATAGAGTGGTTTGTTGGTGCGACGGGGGGATACTGTTTCTTCGGGGATGATGCTTTTGTCGGCTTTGTAGACCAGTTCGTCACCTTTGGAGGGCTTGCGGATGCCGAAGTAGGTTTTGTCGAGATAGAGTTTGCGGGTGCGGAGGGTGTAGTTGGAGAAGTCCAAAATCCATTCGGGGTCGAAGGGTTCGTATTGGAAGCGGACTTCGAAATGGAGGTGAGGGCCGGTGGAGCGACCCGTGCTGCCGCCAAGGCCGAGGACCTGCCCGGCGGCGACAACCTGCATGGGTTTGACATTGATTTTGGAGAGGTGCCCGTAGACGGTTTCGAGCCCGTTGTAGTGGCGAACGACAACAAGATTGCCGTAGGCGCCCATGGGTCGTGCAATGCGCACCACGCCGTTGAAGGCGCAGTAAACCGGTTCGCCCATGCGCAGACGGATGTCAACGCCGCGGTGGGGTCGGTTCCAACGCCAGCCGTAGGGGGAGGTGATGATGTTTTTGACCGGGAAGAAGAATTTTTCGTTGTCTTTGAGGAGGCGGATGGTGATTTCGTCGGGCAGGGAGTCCATGGAGAGGTTGACCAGCCGGACATGGGAGCCGGAGAGGTTGCGCCCGTACCAGAGAGAGGAGGGTGGCGGGAGGGTGGAGTTGTACATGACATCGATAAGTTCGTCGCCGGTGGCGAGGGTGGTGTCGATGGCGTTGGGGTCGGGTTCGGGTTCGTGGATTTCGAGTGCCGGCCGGCCGGGTTTGACAGGGGTTTTGGCCTTGGCGTTTTTTTCCACCCGGGTTTTTGTTTGCCCTTCGCGGATGCGGGCTTTGATGAGGGAGTCGAAGTAGCTTTCTTTCTGTGGCTGCTGTGCGGCAAGGGAGCCTGCAGCCAGGAGGAATAGGAGGAGCATGACAAGCTGACGACGGAGCCGCCCAACGGGGATGCCGAGCATTTGGCGGTATTTGGCCACGGTGCGCCGTGCCACGGGGAAGCCTTTCTGCGAGAGGATGAGGGCAAGGGCATCGTCGGAGAGTGGGTTGCGTTTGTCTTCGGCGTCGACGGCAGCCTGGAGCTCGCGCCGGATGGCTTCGGTGGCAACCTCTTCGCCCTGGTGGTTGACGATGGCCTGCGAGAAGCAGTCTTTGAGCCTGAAAGTGCCGAACTCGGTTTGAACAAACTTGCTGTTGACTACGCGCGAGACGGTGGAGATGTCGTAGCCGGTGAGTGCGGCAACATCTTTTTGGAGAAGGGGTTTAAGGTCGGCGGTGTCGCCAGTGAGGAAGAAGCGGTATTGTTTGCGGAGGATGACGCGCATGACTTTGAGAAGGCTGGAGTGGCGTTGCTGGAGGGTGTCGACGAGGAGGTCGGCACTGTCGAAGTTGGAGCGGAGGAAGTCGCGGGCCTGTTTCTCGCCGGGCGAGGGTTTGGAGAGGCTCTCGAGCTGCTGGAGCATGTCGCGGTAGTCTTGGTTTTTTTGCAGTTGAGGGAGGTAGCGGTCGTTGAGGGTGAGGGTGAGCTGGTCCTCGTGGCGGGTGATGATGAAGTCGGGGACGATGTAGCGGGCATGGGAGGTGTCGGAGTCGCCAAGGCCGGGTTTGGGGTTGAGCCTGCGGATGCGGGAGATGGCGTCGTTGAGTTGCTGCTCGGTGAGGGAGAGTTCTTCGAGGACACGGGAGTAGTTGTGGCTGGCGAAGGAGTCGAAGCAACGGTCGACAACAGCGGTGGCCCAGCGGGTGTCGTCGCTTTGGTCTTCGGCACGATGGAGTTGGAGGGAGAGACACTCCTGCAGGTTGCGCGCGGCAATGCCTGGAGGGTCCATTTGCTGGACCAGGCGCAGGGCTTCCTCCACTTCGTCGGGGGAGGCTTCGATGCCTTGGGTGAAGGCGAGGTCGTTGGCGATGAGGTCGAGACTGCGACCCACATAGCCAGCATCGTCGAGACTGCCCACAATTTCCTGGGCTATGGCATACTGCTTGGGAGTGAGGGGGCGCATGGAGAGTTGGCCCATGAGGTGGTCGAAGTAGGAGTCTTCGGAGACGAAGACTTTTTCGTGGACGTCTTGGTTTCGGTCGCGCTCTTGTCGTTCGCGGTAGCTGTAGTCGTCATCGTCGGTGTCGGCGCTGATGAGGTCGTAGTTGTCGGTTCCCGCTTCGGGCAGGGGTTCAATCATCTCGCTGTCGGCAGAGGAGACCTCAAGCACGGGGTTTTTCTCCACTTCGTCTTTGAGCCGCTGTTCCAGTTCGGTAACGGGCATTTGTATCAGCTGCAGCAGGAGCAATTGCTGAGGGGAGAGCTTTTGCTGCATCTTCATGGTCTGTCGTTGTCCGCTTTTCATGGCGTGTAGTCTTTCGGTTAAACGATGCGGCGCACCGTTGTGGGCGGTGGCGGCGCGGAACAAGATTAATAACTCTTATTCGGTGGAAATATTATCCTGAGGGGCAAAAAAATTATCTTGGAAATTGAGGAGATAAACTTTGCCCGTGGCACGGGTGACGGCGGTATAGAGCCAACGGAGAAAATCTTTGTCAATCATCTCGTCGGCGAGGAAGCCTTGGTCGACGATGACGGAATGCCATTGACCGCCTTGGGTTTTGTGGCAGGTGAGGGCATAGGCGAACTTGACTTGCAGGGCGTTGAAGTAGGGATTCTGTTTGACGGCTTTGAGACGGTCGGCTTTGGTGGGGAGGTCGGCATAGTCCTCCATAACAGAGTCGAAAAGGAGGCGCGACTCTTGAGGGGTGAGCGAGGGGGACTGGCTGTGGAGGGTTTCGAGGAGGAGTTTGCAGTCGTAGGCGGGCATGTCGGGATAGTCGATAAAGCGGAGTGTGGCGTCGGCAAAGTGGAAGCCATAGAGTTCCTGGTGGTTGCGCAGGCTTTGCACTTCCATAATGTCGCCATTGGCAATAAAGCTGATGCCGCTGTCTGGCTCCAACCAGTAGTAGTTGTTTTTTACCACCATGAGGTAGTCGCCGGCGTTGATTTCCTCTTCGCGGAAAAGTATTCGGTTGCGGATTTGCTGGTTGAAAAGGTTGGCCCGTTTGTTGCTGCGGGTGACGATGACCATCTGTTCGGGGCCGCCGAGGCTGTATTCGAGGTTGAGGGTTTCCTCCAGTTCGTTGCCTGGAAGTCGGACTATGTCGGTGCAGCCGTTGAGGTTGAAGAGCGGCATGGAGGGCTGGGTGCCATCGGGGAGAGAGGCTATCTGCTGCCTGAGGAGGGTGGCGTTGAAGAGAATGCCCGACATGCTGGTTTGACGCACCACCTCGGTGAGGTGGCTTTGGTGGACGGTGAGATGGAGGAAGGAGGCAAGATAGTCGGCATCGAGGGCAGGGCTTTGGCTGGAGCCCACGGGAGGCAGCTGGGCAGTGTCGCCGATGAGCATGAGCCGGCAGTGGTTGCCTTCGCCCACATAGTCCACCAGGTCGTCGAGCAGGCTGCGGTGTTCGATGCCGCCCTCGTCGTTCTGACCTATCATGGAGGCTTCGTCGACAATGAAAAGGGTGTAGGAATGTTTGTTCAACGCCCGCGCCATGCGCATGGTGCCGGTGCTGTCGGTGACGGTTTGGTAGATTTTGCGGTGGATGGTGAAGGCGGGCTGTCCCGAATAGGCTGCCAGCACTTTGGCGGCACGGCCTGTGGGGGCAAGAAGTACGGTTTTGATGCGTAGGAGGGGAGCCGAACGCACCAGGGCACTGACCAGAGAGGTCTTGCCGGTGCCGGCATAGCCTTTGAGGAGGAAAGTGGCAGCAGGGTCGGGGTCGTAGAGGAAGCGGACCATGGCTTCACACGCCTGTCGCTGCATGGCGGTAGGCTGATGGGGCAGGTGGGAGAGGATGAAAGCAGAGACCTTTTCCATGGGCTATGGTATGATAAAAGGGAGGTTCGTCAGCAAAGACGAATCTCCCTTTATGGCTTGACACCGTTTATCACTCGGCAGTCTCGGCAGCGGCCTCGGTGGCTACAGGTGCGGCTGTGGCGGCAGGAGTTACGCTTTTAGCTGCGGTGACATCGACCTCGGTGTTGATAGAGGCTTCGGCGCTATGGCGCGGAATGGCTGTGGTGGCTGCCAATGACAGGACAACCAAAGCAATGGCCAAGCCCCAGGTGATTTTCTCGATAGTTTCAGTGGTCTTGCGAACACCCAGCACTTGGTTGGGGGCTGAGAAGTTGGCGGCCAGACCACCGCCCTTAGAGTTCTGCACTAACACGGCAAGAGCCAATGCTACACATACAATCAGAATCAGGATAACAATAAAGGTGTACATCGTTTGTGTTTTGTTAATAATATGATTATACTATTTTTATTCTGTCATGCTCGATTTCAACTCGGCAATTCGAACTGCAAAAATACTACTTTTTTCGGGATTATTGACCATTAATTTTTCATACATGGCCAAAGCTTGCTGGAATTTTCCTTGTCTTTCCAATACAACAGCAAGAGTTTCAGACTCTAACGATTCCTGTGGTTGAATGCTTTTTTTCGCAAGTTCGGGTACGGAAACATCGTTGCAGGTCTCGAAATCCGACACCATTCCACCGTCTTTTTCCAAGAAATTGGACAAAATGACACTTTTGGGAGCCGTTTTGAAGGAAACATCCTGATAGGCGTTGATTTCCTGCAAGATGTCGAATTTTTCCGGTTTCGCGGGAGGGGTCATCGAAGGGGCAGAAAAAGTTTGAGAAGGTGGAGCCGGACTGGGTTGAGGCTCGGCAGGAGGGTGCGAAAGCTCTTCGAGCTGCTTCTGTAGCCGGTTGGCATCCACATAAAGCGACACCGTGGGGAGCGTCTGCCTCTCCCAAAGGGGGGCTCCACAGTTTTTGTCGGCCAGCAGCGACATGACCTGCAGAGGGGCACAGAAAGGATAGCTATCCCTCTCGCGATGCAACTCCTCCCACTCGGCGGGGGAGATGGCTCGCGGCGAGTCCATTATTTTGCCAAAAACGTTTTTATCCATTACATTAACAACTTTTTACCTCACGAAAAGCAACTGCAAAAGTACGTATTTTTTTTGAACAAATAAAAAAAACAATATTTTTTCATATTTATATACATACAAAACAATGAGTTACGATAAAAGTAGACAAAAAAGAAACACTTTTTTCTTGCCAATTGAAAAAAAGTTCGTACTTTTGCAACTCCAAAAATTGAAAGAAAATGAAGAGAACATTCCAACCATCACGCAGAAAAAGAGCTAATAAGCACGGATTTCGTCAAAGAATGTCCACCGCTAACGGAAGAAAAGTTTTGGCTGCACGACGCAGAAAAGGCAGAAAAAAACTCTCCGTCTCCGACGAGCGCTAAAAAGGATACAAAATCCAAGCATAGACTCTTTGCTAAAGGGAAAAAGAAGTATTGTGGTGCAGTACTTCTTTTTTTTGCATCGTGGCCTGGCCTATGGCTACCTGCAATATAAAAACCACTATACATTATGAGAAAGAAAAAGGAGCAACCCATACTCGAAAACGTCCCCATCACCGACATCGGAGCCGAAGGCAAAGCCATTGCCCGTGTCGAGGAAATGGTGATATTTGTCCCCTTCGTCGTTCCCGGCGACATTGCCGACATCAAAATACTCAAGAAAAAGAAGAACTATGCCGAAGGGAAAGCCGTGGCCATACACCACTACTCCGACAAACGCGTGGAAGCGCAATGCCCCCATTTCGGCACCTGCGGGGGATGCCGCTGGCAAATCCTCAACTATGCCGACCAGTTGGCCGCCAAACAGCAACAGGTGAAGGACAACTTTGAGCGTCTGGGACACATCGACTGCTCGGGGATACAACCCATTTGCGGCTCGGAAAACATATATGAATACCGGAACAAACTGGAATTCACCTTTTCCTCACGCGCCTGGCACGACCTCCCTCCCTGCGGCGACGCTCCCGAACAGGGTGCCCTCGGCTTCCACATCCCCACCCTTTTCGACAAAGTGCTCAACATCGACCACTGTGCCCTCCAGCCCTCACTGAGCGACCAGATAAGGCTTGCCGCGCGCGACTACGCCCTTGCACGCCAAATACCCTTCTACGACATCCGCAACCACACAGGGTGCCTCCGCAACCTCATCATCCGCAACACTGCCACCGACCAATGGATGGTAACCCTTGTCATTGCCGAAGAACATCCCGAATGGAAAGGCTTGATGGAACATCTGCGCGACAACTTCCCGCAAATCACTTCGCTACAATACATTGTCAACAACAAATTCAACGACTCCTATTCCGACCTCCCCTCCGTCACCTTCGCCGGACAAGACCACATAATGGAAACCATGCCCGGATACAACGGAGCCGAACCGCTCCATTTCACCATCCGTCCCCAAACCTTCTACCAAACCAACTCGCCCCAAGCCCAACGCCTCTACTCCTTTGTGGCTCAGTATGCCCAACTCTCCCCCACCGACACCGTCTACGACCTCTACACCGGCACCGGCACCATAGCCCTATTCCTCTCACATCTCTGCCGACAAGTAATTGGCATTGAATACGTCGAGGACTCAGTGGCCGCAGCCCGTCAAAACGCCGACGCCAACCACATCGGCAACACCCGCTTCTTTGCCGGCGACATGGCCAAAGTGCTCACCCCCCAATTCGTCGCCGAACAAGGCACCCCCGACGTGGTGGTCACCGACCCCCCACGGGCAGGCATGCACGAGAAAGTCGTGGAACAACTCCTCGCCATGCAACCCCGACGCATCGTCTACGTCAGTTGCAACCCCGCCACCCAAGCACGCGACATCAGCCTGCTGGCAGCCAAATACCGCGTGGGACGAATCCAGCCCGTCGACATGTTCCCCCACACACAACACGTGGAAAACGTTGCCGAACTCATCTTGGCAATCTAATGCAAACAGCTTTCCTATCCCCCGAAAAACAACCCCGGCAACATTAATTTATTAAAAAAATATCTCCATTTCAAAAAAAAATATTATCTTTGCATGTTGTATTGTTGCACCGCACAGGTGCAAAATAAACAATAACATATTGATAATAAATAAAAAAATAATAAACTAATAAATTTCACACGATGAAAAAAGCATTATTAAGTCTGTTATTGGCCGTTGCTTTCACACCTTTTGTCTATGCCCAACGTGCCATTGTTCCAGTTAGTCAAAGTGCCTGTGAGACCTTCACATGGTCTGTCAACAACCAGACCTACACCACCGACACCTTGGTAACCTACATCGATGGCGACACCATCTATGTGCTGGATCTCACCATTAACACCCCCTACGTGTCCAACGAAAACATTATTGCAACCCGCTGCTCTTACACTTGGCGCGGGGATACCTTCTACGTCTCCGATTTATACCACGACACCGTTGTCGCCCCTGAAGGCTCTGGCCTGTGCGACAGTATCTTCAACCTGTTACTTACCGTCTCCCCCACCGAAACCAACACTCAGGAAGTGCACACCTGCGGCAGCTACATCTGGAATGGCGACACCCTGAGAGAGAGCGGCATCTACAGAGACACCATCGAGTGGACAGACCACAACTGCACCGAATACAGGGTACTTAACCTCAACATTGTCTCCACCATCAATGCCGAAATCGAAATCGTTGAGCAATGTGGCGACTACACCTGGCACGACAGTACCTACACCGAGTCGGGTCTCTACACCTATGAACACATCGACACCGTCACCAACTGCGACACCCTCCACCGCCTCTCCCTCACCATTGTCGTCAACACCGACACCACTACCGATGCCGCCTGTGCCTCGAGAACATGGCGCGGCACCAACTACACCGAAACCGGTATCTACAGCGTGATGGACACCAACGCCACCACCCACTGCGTCACCAACCACGTCCTCGACTTGGAAATCAAAGCTCCCCGTACCCCCCAAAAGGATACTGCTATGACCGGATGCAACAGCATTCTGTTCAGCGTAAGCACACGCATGGGATCCACCACCAAACGTTTCTCTGACAACTGCGTCTTCGACACCACCATCTCCGACCACCGTTGGGACTACTGCTTCGACAGCACCATCCACCTCAACGTCACCATTCATAAATCCGGCTACGACACCAACTTCGTCAACGCTTGCGACAGTTTCTACTGGAAACTTAACAAAACCACCTACCACACCACTCCCGAGACCACTCCCCGCCAAGCCTTCTCCGTCGACACCTTCGGATGCGACAGTATAATGGTTCTGTCCCTCATCATCAAAAAAGCGCCCGTCATCACCGCCATCAATGGCGAATGGAACCTCAACGCCGGCGACACAGCAGTCCTCTATCCCACCTGCGCCGACAAAGCCACCTATAAATGGACCTACGGCAACAAGACCGCCACTGGCGACACCCTCCGCATCCCCAACGTTCAAGGCAATATTGACGTCTCGCTCGAAGCCACACTCAACTACCCCGCACAAAATCTCGCCTGCCACGACACCAGCTGGATTACCATTGTCACCTTCGTCGGCATCAACGACAAAGAAGCTGCCAACGTAACCCTCTACCCCAACCCCACCGTCGGACAACTCAACATCGAGAGTGCTGAAAACATCAGCCAAGTGACCATCTTCAACGCCCTTGGTCAGCAAGTGCTCAACCAATTCAACCTTGGTAACAAAACCGTCATGAACCTCTCCACCCTTGCTAAAGGCAACTACACCATGCGCCTCACCCTCCAAAACGGCGAGACTATAATCCGCAAATTCATTATCACCAAATAATGTAAACAAAACACAAACAAAAGCGTCCAGCACCTCATTGCCGGACGCTTTTTTCATAATCGCGCCACAATGAAACAACTCCCCGTCATCCTGCTGTTCGCCCTGCTTGCAGCCTCCTGCCGCACCCCGCAGTCCCCCCGCACCATGCAAGGCGAAACCCAAGGCACCTACTACAGCATCATCTACTACGACAGCCTCAATCGCGACCTACAGCCGCAAACCGACTCCATCCTCCAACTCATGGACTGCACCGTCTCATTGTGGAACGACAACTCCACCATACGCCTCATCAACAGCGGGCGCGACTCCATCGTCACCCCACTCTTCCACGACCTCCTGCTCAAAGCACGCACCATCCGCCTCTACACCGACGGAGCCTTCGACTGCCGCATCGGCGCACTCGTCAACCTCTACGGCTTTGGATTCAAAAAACGAGACCAAATCAACCCGGCGCAAATCGACACCATCCTCTCCCACCTCACCCCCGACGCCTACCTCATCACCGACAGCTCCACACACACTCCACCCTCCGCCTACACCCTGCGCCGCACCACTCCCATCGAATTCGACTTCAACGCCATCGCACAAGGCTACACCGTCGACCTGCTGGCACAACTCTACGACACCCTCGGCATCCAAAGCTACCTTATCGATGTCGGCGGCGAAGTGATAGCCCGCGGCACCAAACCCGACGGCTCGCCCTGGACAGTAGGCATCGAACGCCCCTCCGAAAACAAATACAGCAACCGTGAAATCGAAACAGCCATCGCCCTCTGCAACCAATCGGTTGTCACCTCGGGCAACTACCGCAAATACTACGAGCACGACGGTGTCCGCTACTCCCACACCCTCAACCCCTCCACCGGACAGCCAGTAAACCACTCACTGCTCAGCGTCTCGGTCATCAGCCGCCACTCGTGGTACGCCGACGCCATGGCCACAGCCTTCATGGTCATGGGCCTCGACCAATCGCTGCAATTCATCCAACAACACCCCGACAACCCCGACATCCAAGCCGTATTCTTCATCTACAACGACCACGGCCAATACCGAACCCACGCCACACAGGCCTTCCAATCATTAATAATTCAATAAAAACACAATCCTTTAATCCCATCCGCAACATGAAATCAATGACCGGCTATGCCAAATGCCAATGCACCATAGGAGAGCGCAAATTCACCCTCGAAATCAAAACCCTCAACAGCAAAACCCTTGACCTCAATGTCAAAATCCCAGCCATCCTGCACTCCCGCGAACTGGACATCCGCAGCCTGCTCAACCCTCTCGAACGCGGCAAAGTAGACTTCACCGTCACCGAAGAAGCCACCACATCATCAGCCACCACAGCCAACCACCAACTTGTAGCCAACCGCTACCACGAACTGCAACAACTCGCCGACTCGCTCGGAGCCGACCACAGCAACCTGCTTGCCACCATCCTCTCCATGTCCGATGTATGGGCCAATGCCGACATCCCCGACCTCGACGACAACCAATGGAACACCCTCGCCGACACCATCCGTCAGGCCGTCGACCAAGTAAACCTCTTCCGCCAGCATGAAGGCGACATCCTGCAAAACGACTTCATCAAACACGTCGACCTCATAGCCCTCAAACTCGACGACATACCGCAATACGAACAAGAGCGCATCGAAACAGCCAAAGAACGCATACGCCGATATTTCGCCGAAACAGCCATCAAAGAAATCGACAGCAACCGTTTCGAGCAAGAACTCATCTACTACCTCGAAAAACTCGACATCACCGAAGAAAAAATCCGGCTGGCCAAACACATCGACTACTTCCGCCACACCATGTACAACGAGCCCTCAAGTGGCAAAAAACTTGCTTTTGTAGCCCAGGAAATGGGACGCGAAATCAACACCATCGGCTCGAAAGCCAACCATGTCGAAATACAAAAACTGGTGGTGGAGATGAAAGACGAGCTGGAGAAAATCAAAGAGCAGCTGGGCAACATCCTGTAACGCGCCCCAAGCCATACCCTCCCCTCCTCCTCCCAATCACGACAAGGGCATACCTCGCAATCCAGCCCTGCCCCACACAACCGCCCACTCCCCTACGCCCCCGAACACACGAGGGCGTTTATATTTTACACGTCAAACACCCTGCTGTAGGAAAATGCACTTCTGACCACTACAGACAGCAACATCCCCATGCAACAGGCTGACGCCAAACGACATAACCAATCAAACGGAATAGCAACAGAAAAAACGAAGACCAAAACAATACTTTCAACAAGTTCGCTCGTCCTCCACCAGTTCTCCCATATTTCTCCCATATTTCTCCCATGCAGGATGGGAGAAATATGGGAGAACAGAGGGTGAAGACTGGGATAAGGAGCGAAGCTGGTCGGAGCAAGAGCCGAGGGCAGGGCAACCTGGGATAGGCCCAACAGCCATAAACCCTAATGACCTATTTGGGTTAAAACACAAGCCCGTGCCCCCAGCTACGGAGCCGTCACCGTCATGCATGAAAGGACAAAAAAAAGAGTGGAACGCCATGCAGCGTTCCACTCTCTAAAAGATGATGCTAATCGTTATTAGCGGACAATCAGTTTCTCAATCTTGCTGAACTTGTCGTTGGTGATACGGACGAAGTAAGCACCCTTGGCAAGACCGTCGAGGTTGATAACCTGAGCGGTTTCAGCGTTGATGTTCTGGCTGTAGACCACACGGCCGCTCATGTCGATGAGAGCGCAGTTGACCATACCGGTGACACCCTCGATGTTGAGTTTAACTTGAGAGGTGGCGGGGTTGGGCTGGAGGTTCATGCGGACATTGGCAGCAACGGGATCAATGCTGACGAGTTCACCGAAGACAAACTTGATAGTGTGGTTGCCCTGGACATGCTCGAAAGTGTAGCGGCCATGGATAGCGGTGACGGGGCTGGTTTCAGTTTCCTGTTCGGGGATGAGGATGAAGTGAGGATCGCCTTCTTCAGTGTCCTCGTTCCAAGGCTCGACCTCAACACCGTCGACAATGCACTTCAAAACCATGCAGCCTTCGCCGGCAGCACCGGTCAGGCTGACAGAGGAACCTTCAACAGGGGTAATGGTGGTTTCGCAAACCTCGTTGCCAGCGTAGGTAACATAGCCGAACTCGGTGTTTTCGCACTCAACATTGATGTCGACGCGGGAAACTTCCTGAGCAGGACCGATGAGGAGACGGATCATAGGATTGTTCTCGGAATAGTAAGCGAAGCCGCTGTTGTCATTACTGCGGATAGGATCGCGGAAATAAGACTGATACTGGTTGGGTTTGTAAACCTTGGCATACTTGGCGGTAGCTTCGTTGTTGCGGAAGTAGATGATGGTGTCCAAATCATCGGGACGGCTGGGAGAAGCCAAACGATAGGAACCCAGAGCTTCGCGGGCAACGCAGAAGTAACCTTCTTCTTCAATAGCATAACCTACACGATAAGAAGTGTAAGGTTCGAGAGCGGGCTGCTCGGGGAAGTCGATAACAACGGTACGATAGTTGCCAAGTTCGAGGTAACCGGCAGAGTTACGGCCGATAATATTTTCGTCATTGACATCGTTGCTGGTGATTTCCTTAACGTTGGCACCGGTGTTGACGGTATTGAATCCAACATTGCCACCATCATATACATCCTGAAGAAGGACACCGGAAATCTTGGTACCAGTGTTGTGGAAGTCGTTGACGGGGGAAGCGACCAGTTCAACACCACGGATGACCCAACCTTCGGGGACGTTAGCATCGGTGGTGAAACGGGAAGTAACCATGTAACCGGCATTCTCGAAATGAACGTCCTCATTATCTTCAGTTATATACCAAGTGCCGCCGTGGTTGACGAAACCATAGAGCCACTGGTTGGTGGGATAATAAACAAGAACGCCATTGTCGTGACCCCAGCGATAGGTGTTGTTGGGGAGGGCGGTGGTGACGTTGTAGAGCATGGTGTCGTAGGTGAGGGAGGTAGTGCTGTTGCCAGTGGTGACATACTGGTAGTTGTCGCCAGGAACATTGGTGGGCAGAGGATCGCCAGTGCCGTGGGGGGTGGAGTGGTCGGCATAGCCATACCAGCCACGATAAACTAATGAGTCGGGAAGGAGCAAACCAGACTTGTCAACAATAACCTCTTTGGTTTGGATAGGGGCGATAGTTTGGTTGTTGAAGATGCCGATTTCACTGTCGTTGACCTGGGTGGCATCGAGGTGATGGAGGGTAGCGATAACATTGTTCTGGGGGTTGGAACCAATGTTCTGGACAAGGCTATACCAAGCGGGGGTAACCTGCAAGCCCATGGGGATCAGACCATAGTTACCTTCAACATATTCCTCGGCGGCAGCTTTTCTGAGACGGTCGGGGTCGCAGGAGAGGATGCTGACATCGTCGATAGCCCAGTAGTAACCATAGGCATTGGAGCGGTGGTCGTCAAGGCTCTTATAACGGATACGGACGGAGATGTCGCTTTGACCGGCAACCTCGAGGGGAAGGGTTACTCTGTGGAAACCTTTCATGTTGCTGTTGACTTCGACATCGACACCGGTGACATTGATCTCGATTTCCTGCCAAGTGGCGGTAGCGCCGGTGTTGACTTTGTAGTCAAGATAGCAGAAATCGTAGAATTTGCGATAGAACTGATAGAAACGGACATCGACAACAGTGGCTGTGGAAGCGTCGATGTTGTCAATCTGGATGAAGCAGTTGAAGTTACCGGAAGCATCGCTACGCTGGTCAATCATGCTGCAGAACATGTAGCCGTTGGCAGTGGAAGCGACAGAGGAGTCGGCAAAATACTGCATGTTGCTAACGAAATTGGGGATACCATTCATCCACGTAGCCATGTAGGCATAAATCTGAGCTTCGTTGACAAGGGTAAGGGAGTCAACATTGGGAATACGACGCCAGAAAGCGAAGTCAGCGGTTTGGGAGTGGCCTTCAACACCTCCGACAATGGTACCGGTGGTGTAACCTTCGTTCTCGGCATGGAAGTCTACGGTTGTCAGGGCAACTTCATCTTTGGTGAAGATGGAGCTGACGCCAGTGTAACCGTTCTGAATAGCGGTGGTCTTGGCCTGAGCCTTAACCTCACCCTTCTGGTGAAGGGTCGCGGTCTGTGCGAAAGCAAAGGATGCGCACAGGGCGAAAGTGAGAACCATTAATGTTTTTTTCATTGTTGTTTGTGATTTTAATGAATAATTAATTATCGTTTGTTTACAATATTAAATCCTCATATACAAATCCTTGCGTCATTGTTTAGAGGGGTTATCCTATACTTAAAATCAAATGCAAATATATATCAATTTTTTGACATGGTGAGTTTTTTTTTACTTTTTAAATATTTTTCACCCTTTGAAAGGGGTGCGGAAGGGTACTTTGCAACAATCGGAGAGAGGCCGAAACAAGAATAATTGCAGGCGATACACAATAAAAAGGAGAAAAATGAGTTGTTGGGAGTGTTGTAAGAATTATCGGCAAATTGAAAGAATGAATAAAAGAATAATATACATAATTATGGGGTTGCTGTTGGCATCGTGTGCCGGCAGCAGGAAGGAGGCGGTAACCGACAGCCGCTATCGCCGTCCGCCTATGGTGGAGGTCAGTGCCGTGGAGTTGAGCAACGATTCGTCGCTTATCGACGCCACTATGCAGCAATTGCTGGGAAAGAGGGATGAGGCAATTGCGTTATACGGTGCTTTGCTGCACAAGAGCCCTGACTATTCACCGGCACATTACGGCTTAGGGAGGTTGTATTTTTCAATGGGATGGCTGGACAGTGCCTTGTACCATAGCCGCGAGGCTTGCCGCCTGGACAATCAGAACCCTTGGTACAAAATACAACTGGCAAATGTCTACGAGCATTTGAGGGACAGCAAAAATCTCATTGCCACATGGGAAGAATTGGTGAAGCAGCATCCTGACCAGACGGACTATTATTACAGTTTGTCGAATGCCTATCTCTTTGCCAACAATGTGACGGCAAGCATCGAGGTGCTGGACCGTGTGGAGAAGAGGTTCGGGATAAAAGAGGCCGTGTCGCTTCAGAAACAGAAGTTATGGAGTGTCCTTGAAAAGCCTGAGAAGGCGCGGAAGGAGTTGGAGAAACTGGCAGCAGCGGTACCTTCCGAGCCCCGTTACAGTGCCATTCTGGCAGAGAGTTTTATGAAGGAGAAGAATTATTCCAAGGCATTGCAGTATTACAACACCATACTTGAGACCAACCCTGACGATGAGAATATCCACATTGCATTGGCTTCGTGCCATCAGGCCATGGGCGATATGCCCATGACTTTCTTCCATCTGCGGCAGGGAATGATGAACACCGCCATAGACTGCAAGACGCGGCTGGTGTATCTGACAGAGTTTCTGCACAACGAGGCTTTTTTCAACCGCTATGGCCGCCAATGTTTCCTGCTTGCCGACACCATAGCGCGCCAGTGCCCTGCCGACGACGGGCACGCGGTGCTATACGGCCAAATGCTGGCCGCCCAGGAGCGGTTTGCCGAGGCTGCGGAACAGTTCAAGGCACACCTTGCCATCGACAAAAGCCAGTACGGGGTGTGGGAGGCGTTGCTGATATGCGAGGGGCAGTTGCAGGAAAGCGACACCCTCATTGAACACGCACGCCAGGCGTCGGAACTTTTCCCGCTGCATCTTCGCCCTTACCTTATTCTTGTGGATGAATATTTGAAACGTGAGGATTGCGAGAAAGCTCGGTTTTATCTGGACCGATGCATGATGATAGCACCTAACGAAGTGTCGGTAAAACAATTGAACCAAAAAATCAGCCAGCAATGTCGATAAAGCGTTTTTTCATTCCATTGGCCGCTGTTGCGTTGCTGTTGACTGCGGGATGCCGCAGCCAACGGGATGCCGCCCGCACCCAGCCTGCCACACCTGTCGACAGCGGGACAGGGATGACGGTCTCGCCCCGTTACTACACGACCAATTTCACCTGTTCGGCACAAGGGATGACCGCCACCGGGCAGATACGCATGGCGGCGGACAGCATCATCTGGCTCAGTGCCTCGAAGGTAATAGAGCTTGGCCGTGTCCGCTTCACACCCGATTCGGCTATCATTTACGCCAAGGTGATGGGGCGTTGTTTCCGCGGCACTTACGACGATTTGTACCGTCGATTCCATTACCGCACCAGTTTCAAGGATATTTCGGAAACGGTGACTTCCGACGATGCCCCCGAGCTCCTGTCCTCCCTTGCCAGGCAATTCGGCATTGCCGCCACCTTTACCCTTGAGCCATGGAAGCGGGTGGACCAGTTGACTTTCCCATTTGCCGTGCCTGACAATGTAAATCCCTTATAATTTTTGCACTATGAAAAGGATTGTATCAGCCATATTGTTTGTTGCCTTTTTCAGCACCACGCAGGCACAAAACACCGTTGACACTTCAGCCAACAATATCATCGAGGGTGATACTGCCATGGCTGCCCAAATAATAGACAACTACCTCAGTTTTCTTGATTTCGAGCCTTTGCTGAAAGACAGTATGCTGCATGTTGTGTCGTGGGTATTGGAGCGCAATCACACTGACGACACCATGACCATCCACCGATGGTATGGTCCCAACGACAAGACCCGAATAGAGATGTGGCAGAAGGGTAAAATGAAAGATGCCTTCTATTCGGACGGGAAGGTGTTTCGCAAATTCTCGTCGTCCCGAAGGGAATGGCTTGACTTGAGCAGACATTCCTATTACGACCATGTCATGTCACTTGACATACGAGGTGCTTTGCATAAATGGCGCAGTAAAGGAGCAGAAGCCTACTACAAAGGGGAATATACATACAACAACCATCCCGTGTACCGCGTATTTGTCACTTCACCCGACATCTTTGACCGCAATTATTTCTTCGAGAAAGAGACTGGACTACTCTTCATCGTGAAGGAGGAGAATCATATTTTCGGGGATATCGAACCTGCAGAAAACGCTATTTTGACCGACTGGCGGGCATGGCATGAGTTCATTCCGTTCCGTGGCTGCCTGCTTCCCTCTATAGAGTCATACCAAGTGGACGACGAGATAATTATTATCTATCACAATTACAGCCTTGAGGCATACAAAGAGGATGCCTTTTCACAGAATGTATTCTTCAAATGAGCATTTTCGACAATCCCGATGAGTTCTATATGCAGCAGGCACTGCGTGAAGCACATGCCGCATTCGACGAGGACGAAATCCCAGTGGGGGCTGTTATTGTGAGCAACGAGCGCATCATAGCCCGCGCCCACAACAACACAGAGCGGTTGCACGATGTAACCGCACATGCCGAGATGCTGGCATTCACGGCAGCCACCAACATGCTTGGAGCCAAATACCTGACGGGATGCACCCTGTATGTCACCCTCGAGCCTTGCGTGATGTGCGCCGGTGCCGCAGGATGGACACAGATAGACCGCATAGTGTATGGCGCCTCAGACCCCAAACGAGGCTTTGAACGGGTAGGCCGTGCGATGCTACACCCCAAAACAGTGGTTCAGGGCGGTTTGATGAAAGAAGAATGTGAATCGCTGTTGAAACAATTCTTTCAAAAGAAACGATAATAATATTAATACCTATTTGAATATGCAACCTACATTATTAGTTCTTGCTGCTGGAATGGGCAGCCGCTATGGCGGACTGAAACAGATGGACGGAGTGGGTCCCAACGGTGAAATCATTATGGACTATTCCATCAACGACGCCATCCGTGCTGGATTCGGCAAAGTGGTTTTTGTTATCCGCCACAGTTTTGAACAAGAGTTTAAAGCCAAGATTAATGCCGACCATTTCGGCAACCGCATTGCTGTGGAATACGTTTTCCAGGAACTGGACTACCTCCCCGAAGGTTTCACAGTACCCGAAGGGCGGGAAAAGCCTTGGGGGACAAACCACGCTATCCTCATGGCAAAGGATGTTATCCACGAACCTTTTGCCATCATCAATGCCGATGATTTCTACGGCCGCGATGCTTTCCAGGTGATGGGAGACCATCTGCGCACCCTCGACGGCACAAAAGGGCAGTACTGCATGGTAGGCTACCGGCTGGAGAACACCCTCAGCGACAACGGAACGGTGTCGCGAGGAGTGTGCGAAGTAGATGCCAACGGACTGCTAATCGGCATGACCGAACGCACCAGCATAGGCCGCACCGAGAACGGCATTGAATATAAAGACACCGATGGCAGCCTTCATCCCCTCGCCGCCGACTCCACTGTGTCGATGAACCTTTTCGGCTTCACACCCGACTATTTTGTTGAGAGCGAAAAACTATTCCTCACATTCCTGCGCGAGCACGGCAACGAAATGAAATCGGAATATTACATCCCCTATGCCGTCAACACTTTCATCAACAGCGGCTATGCCACCATGCGGGTGCTAAAGACCACCGCCCAATGGTTTGGGGTCACCTATAAAGAGGACCGCCCCATTGTAGTGCAACGGCTGAAACAGCTCCACGACGAAGGCGTTTATTGACAATAGGCCATGGACGGTTTCGACGACATCCTGCACTTTGCCAGCCTCCACAGCAACGACGACCCCGTCAAGCTGATACTGCAAAAGAAACGCTACCCTGATATCAATCTTCAGCTCGTAGCCCAGCAGTTGGAGGGACACAAGCAGGCAGAAACCAAATGGCCTACTCTGGCTCGATGCGATTGTTGGTTCTACCCTCCACGCATCAACCGCGAACAAAGCTCTTCGGAAACCGCCGCCAAGTATAAAAGTCATTTGGTGGAAAAACTTAATGTCGACACCCTTGCCGACCTGACGGGAGGTATGGGTGTCGACACTTTTTTTATGGCTCCACTCTTCAAAGCCGTCACATACTTCGAAATCAACACTGACCTATACAATATCGCTGCCTACAACTTTTCCACAACAGACCGAGACAACATCACCTGCATCAATGCCGATAGCATCAGCCGCCTCGGCACACACTCCGACCCCTACGGTCTCATACTCATCGATCCTGCCCGACGCGACACCCATGGCCGTCGTGTGTCTGCTTTTGAGGACTGTACCCCCAATCTGCTCGAAAACCTCCCACTACTGCAAAAGCACTGCCAACATCTCCTAATCAAAGCCTCGCCGATGATAGACATCCGACTTGCCCTCCAACAGCTGGGCAATGTGGCAGAGGCCCACATCGTTGCCATCAATAACGAATGTAAAGAAATACTATTTCTAATTCATTCATGCCAAAGTCCGAAAGAATCTGTCATACATTGCACCAATATCCTCCGTGAACAAACCACACACCATACTTTCACCCACTCGTCGGAGGAGACTGCGGAGCCCATCTTTGCAACAGCCATGGGCCAGTACATCTACGAGCCCAATTCAGCATTGATGAAAGGAGGCTGCTTCAACAGCATCTGCCAATGGTACAATGTCTCAAAACTATCCCGGAACACACACCTTTACACCTCCTCCCGCTACGAGACCGTCTTCCCCGGCCGCTGCTTTGAGATTCTCCAACCCTTAACCCTCAACGCAAAAGAAGTACACAAAGCACTTCCATCAGGCATGGCACACGTGATAACACGCAACTTCCCCATGCCATCCGCCACCCTGCAACAGCAACTACACATCCGGGAAGGAGGCGACCTGTTCATCATCGCCACCACCCTCGGTTTGCACCGTCAGGGATGGCTTTGTCGACGAATCGACCACCAGTGAAAAAAACTTTTCAACAAAAAAAGTCAAGAAATCAACAACATAATTTTGTCAATTGAAAAAATAGTTGTAATTTTGCATCCTCTTAGCATAGTGGAAAAAAGCCCTGTTTGTTACCCGTTCAGACCTATTATCCAATATGTTAAGAAAAAAAAATATGTCGCGTAATTCGGCCAAAAAAGTCTTTTATAGGTTATCCGTCACCTGTTTTAGACCCTAAAAACCGGACAAAAGGACAAAAAAATTATTCACGTCACAAAAAAAGTGGCAACAAAAAAAAAGAAAATAAAACATCATCGTTAAAAAATAGTATGAACACATTAAGTTACAAAACAGTCTCCGCTAACAAGAACACCGTCCAGAAGGAATGGGTGCTTGTTGATGCCGAGAACCAAACCGTGGGACGTCTGGCCACCCGTGTGGCAAACATCCTTCGTGGCAAGACCAAACCTTGCTTCACCCCGCATGTTGACTGCGGCGACAATGTCATCATTATCAATGCCGAGAAAATCGTCTTCACCGGCAAAAAGATGACCGACAAGATTTATCAACGCTACACCGGATACCCCGGCGGCCAGCGCGAAACCAACCCCGCCAAGGTGCTCGCCACCCATCCCGAGCGCGTTCTCGAACACGCCATCCGCGGCATGCTTCCTAAAAACCGTCTGGGCGACGCCCTGTACCGCAACCTTCACATTTATGCCGGTCCCGAGCATCCCCACCAGGGTCAGAACCCTAAAGTAATCAATATAAACGACGTTAGATAAATAATAATATGGAAGTAATCAACACCATTGGTAGAAGAAAATGCTCGGTTGCACGCATCTATATGACCCCCGGCACCGGCAAGATTGTTGTCAACAAGAGAGACTACAAAGAATATTTCCCCACTGGCCCGCTGCAGTACATCGTCAACCAGCCTCTGCAGGTTGCCAATGCTGAAGGCAAATGGGACATCAAAGCCAACCTCGACGGTGGCGGAATCACCGGCCAGGCTCAGGCTCTGCGCATGGCTATCGCCCGCGCCCTCTGCGAGAACAACATCGAGGATCGCCCCGCTCTGAAGAAAGAAGGCTTCCTCATGCGCGACCCCCGTATGGTTGAGCGTAAGAAACCCGGCCAGCCCAAAGCCCGTAAGCGCTTCCAGTTCAGCAAACGTTAACCGTTTCTCTCTCCCAGCGCCTATAAAGAAAAAGAAAATAAAGTTTAGAATCCAAATCGGGAAGACGCTCCGCCTGGTTGCCAGTTCGGCAGCATAGGACAGCCGAAAAACCAAGCCCTAAGGACTACTTCGCGATTGGTTCATATTAGGAAAGTAAACAAAAAAGAAAAATGACTGAATTAAAATTCGAAGAACTGCTTGAGGCCGGTTGTCATTTCGGACACCTCAAGAGAAAATGGAATCCCAAAATGGCTCCTTACATCTTCAAGGAGCACAACGGCATTCACGTTATCGACCTGC
Source organism: Bacteroidales bacterium (assembly GCA_017530105.1). Taxonomy (GTDB): domain Bacteria; phylum Bacteroidota; class Bacteroidia; order Bacteroidales; family P3; genus Colimorpha. The sequence goes on along the minus strand of JAFXMW010000136.1, from coordinate 13,420 downwards.
AAAAGACCATCGTCAAAGCCGACGAGGCCGCAGCTGCTCTGAAACAGATTGCCAAAAGCGGTAAGAAAGTCCTGTTCGTGGCCACCAAAAAACAGGCCAAGGACATCGTGGCCGAAATGGCCAAGAGCGTTGACATGCCCTTCGTCACCGAGCGTTGGCCCGGCGGTATGCTCACCAACTTCGCTACCATCCGCAAGGCTGTGAAGAAAATGAACAACCTCGACAGCCTGATGCACGACAAGGATTTCAACAACATCAGCAAACGCGAACGCCTGCAGGTGCAGCGCGAACGTGCCAAACTCGACAAGAACCTTGGCTCTATTGCCGACCTCACCCGTCTGCCCAGCGCCCTCTTTGTCATTGACATCAACAAAGAGCACATTGCCGTTGCCGAGGCCCGTCGCCTGAACATCCCCACCTTCGCACTGGTCGACACCAACTGCAACCCCGACCTTATCGATTTCCCCATCCCCGCTAACGATGATGCTTCCAAATCAATAGCCGCCATTCTCAAACACATGACCGAGGCTATCCAGGAAGGTCTTAACGAGCGCATGCTCGACAAAGACGCCCAAAATGAGGAAAAGGACGACAATCAGGCCGAGGAAGCTCCCGTTGAGAAGAAGACCCGTCCCCGCCGTCCCCGCACCGATGCCCCCAAGGCTAAGGAAGAGGAACCCAAGGCTGAATAATCCCGCTTTTAATCACACACAAAAAGAAATCCAATTATGGCAAACATAACAGCAAAACAGGTTAACGAACTGCGCCAGCTGACCGGCGTCGGCATGATGGACTGCAAAAAAGCCCTCGTCGAATGTGACGGTGACTTCGAGAAAGCCATCGACTTCCTCCGCCAGAAAGGTCAGAAAATGGCCGCCAAACGTGCCGACCGCGATGCCAACGAAGGCTGCGTACTGGCTAAGAGCAACGGCAACTACGGTGCCGTCATCATGCTGAGCTGCGAAACCGACTTCGTCGCCACCAATGCCGACTTCATCGCTTTCACCACCAGCATCCTCGACAACGCCATGGCTCAGCACCTCATCAACAAAGAGCAAGTGCTCGACATGGAGCTTGAAGGCCGCAAAGTCAGTGACTGCATCACCGACCAGATTGCCAAGATTGGCGAGAAGATTGAGCTTGCTCACTTCGAGACCATCGAGGCTCCCGCCGTCTACGCCTACATCCACCCCGGCAACCGCATGGCTTCCGTTATCGGAATGTCCAAGGCCGGTTACGACGAGGTTGGTCACAACATCGCCATGCAGGTAGTAGCCATGCGTCCCCTGGCTCTCGATGCCGCCAGCATCCCCCAGGAGACCAAGGACAAAGAACTTGCCGTCGCCGCCGAGAAGACCCGCGAGGAACTCATTGGCAAGGCCGTTGACGCCGCCCTGAAGAAAGCCGGCATCAACCCCGCCCACGTCGACAGCGAAGAGCACATGGCTTCCAACTGCGCCAAAGGCTGGATTACCGAGGAGCAGGTCGAAATGGCCAAGAAAATCAAAGAGGAAGAAGGCGCCAAGAAAGCCGCTACCCTCAACGAGAAACAGATCGAGCAGATTGCTCAGGGCCGTCTCAACAAGTTCTTCAAAGAGAACACCCTGGTCGAACAGGAGTACATCATGGAGAGCAAGATGACCGTCCGCCAGTTCATCGAGAGCACCGACAAGGAGCTTGTCTGCACTGGTTTCAAGCGCCTCGAACTGGGTGCCTAATCAATCACCCTCATTCAAACATAAAAGCCGTGGGACATTATCTCACGGCTTTTTCTTTTTGTCAATTACATTTTAGAATGACAAATTGAATGACATGGCCGGTACATACCCCGAACCACCCACAGCACATGCAAGATGATTATCCAAAATACTGGGGGTAAACGACAGCACGTAACCATTCATTTTATTCTTCCTATCGGCAGTAACAACTGCATCAATTGCCTGCCATATATACAAAGCAACGGTAGCAACTCCAAAGACTGCTGCAGTAGTAGCATAATTTTCTCTATTGTTACCTTTTGATACTTTTGATACTTCATAGAACCCATATGTTGCTCCAGCACATAAACCAGTACATATCATAAAAGTAAATCCTTTCCCAATTTCATCATTATAAAACTGTCCACCTCCCGGTAAATATGAGAAAAGGTATGCAATTGCAGGGTTTTTATACTGTGGACTTATCGCCAAGTGGGAAGTATTCGTTCTATCATTATTTTTTGTACCTGAGGATGAAACATCATTTGTGCTTAACTTAAGGGATTGTGACAATACATTCCCTTTAGAAGCCAAAGAATCCCCCTGTGATGTGACAACATCTTTTGTCCTTGACTCTACCATTACGTTAGGAGATTTTGACGTAATTACTTTCCCCATATAGAACAATGTATCACCAGATGAAGATACAACGCTACTAACTAAGTCTGTACTTATTGACTTGACAATTCTATCTGTATTTCCTGAACCATTTTCATAATATTGTATATTCCATTCTCCACAATAAGTATTAAATGCTAATATGCGAGTTCCTTTCTTAAGAAAGATTGTATCCTGTCCTTGTGAGAAACTTATTGCTAAACATGCTATCAATAGAGTCAGAATATTTTTACACTTCATTGTATTTGATTTTTTGATTATTAAACAATTGTGATTTACCTTTAACATGCAGATAGTACACATAAAAATAGCGTGGTACTTTTAAGTCTTCATTGGTTATTCTGAGGTCTTCGACTACCTTCTTTCCCCAATTACAACATTTAAGCCCACGCCAAAGGCGGGAGCGTCGCTGCATTCTCTGGGGAAAGATAACTGAAAGTTGTCGAAGTTTTCAGAATAACCAGATAAGTTTCTTCGCTATTTCCTATTCTATGATGTGCATATCAGTCTATGCGCTATGTTTCATTGGCAGTCGATTTAGTTACTATTCCGTTCATCTATTCTCATCCTACAATGATGAGAGTATCCTTTCAATTTGTTCTTTCAAGGGTGGCAGATTCTCCTGTGCTGTCTGCCATGCGGTTCGGGCATCAATGCAATAATAGTCATGCACCAACACATGTCGCATACTAATTACATCCTTCCACTGCACTTCGGGATGCTGTGCTTGCAAGTCTTTCGTAAGGTTGTTGGCAGCCTCTCCGATAATCTCAATGTTCTTCACCACAGCATAGAAGAGTATCTTATCACGACAAAGGTCATCCAGAGTCTTGCCCTCAAGAAAACTCTGGACATTGCCAATAGCCGTTAAGATATGTTCTAACCTGCCCGAATCTCTAATAACTTCTCTCATAAATTAGTTTTTTGTCATGATTGGCTGTTCTTGCGGCAAAGGGCAGCAACGTGCCGTCCTCCACCAAGTCCACCTGTTTACCAATGCGGTCGGAAAGCTCATTCATTATATGGCAGTACTGCATCAGCCCCACACTTGCATTCTCATGGTCAAACATGACCAATATATCCACATCGCTCTCGGGGGTCTCCTCGCCACGGGCGTAGGATCCGAAGAGCCATGCTTTTAGAACTGGCTGCGTAGCGAGATAGTCGCGGATTATATCAATCATTGCTTCACTCATATTCTTCCATAATAACGAAATTATTTCCGCTTTATTATTCCAAGTCAACAACACTTTATTCAGCATGCACCTTCGAGCCACCGCTGGTGTTGCAATTCACCATGGGATTGCAGCCAGGGAGTGCTTTATAATAAAGGTCGCTGGAACCCGAAAGGGAACCCGTGATACTCTCGCAGCACGAAATCTTCACCTCGCTGGAACCACTCACCATAGCTTTCACTCTGCGGCACTCAAGCCCGAAGGCATCCACATTGCTTGAGCCAGAGACTTCAGCATCCAACTGCCCTGTGCAGATTCCAGCGCTCTTGACAGAAGAAGAACCGCTAATCTCCAACTCCATCTTATCGGCATAGATATTGCCTTTAAAGTCCGAGGCACCGGAAAGGTCGATGTTCACTTCCGTCCCCGTCACATTGCCATAGAAATTGGAAGCACCCGACAGATCCACTTCCACCTCGTCACCCTGCAAATCGCCACGGAAACTGGAGGCACCCGAAAGTTCCACATCGCATAGCGCGCTGTTGCGGGGCAGCAGCACCTTGCCCGAACCATGGAACCAATTGAACAGACTCGACTTGAAGCCAATCTTCAGCGTACCGTCTTCCACCTTGAAAATAACATTCTTGTGTTCTCCTCCCCTCACTATCACCATCGCCGTGCTAATCGTGTCGCACACCACCACATCAAAGGCGCTGTGCACATCCAAAGCAGTATAGTTGTCCGTAACAGGATAACTAACCGTGATACCCTCCTTGTTCTTTTCACATGCCGTACACAAACCGCACAGCACAAGTAGCATAAAAGTGATTTTTTTCATTGTAAAACGTTTTATATTTTTTTAAAATGCAAAGATACAAATAAAAAACCATATATTAGATTTTCTTTGTAACTTTGCACTCCCAAATATGGCAAAGAAAAAGAAATACTACGTTGTGTGGCAGGGCAATACACCAGGCATATATGACAACTGGGACGACTGCCGGAAGCAAGTCGTCGGTGTCGCCAAAGCGCAATACAAATCTTTCGACACCCTCGAAGCCGCCCAATATGCCAGCCGACGCCCCTACGACGAAATCAAAGGCACCCACCCCGCCAAAGCCACCATGGTAGGCATCGACGAAAACGGCATGACCATAGTCCACCCCGGGACCGTACCCGGACCCGAACTCGACAGTCTGGCCGTCGACGCCGCCTGCAGCGGCAACCCCGGGGTAATGGAATACCAAGGTGTCTATGTCGCCACCCGCCAGCAACTCTTCCACTACAAAGCAACTTTGGGCACCAACAACATAGGCGAATTCCTCGCCATAGTCCACGGTCTCGCCTACCTCAAACAGCACCACATGAGCCAAATCATCTACTCCGACTCAAAGATAGCCATCAACTGGATACGCCACAAAGAATGTCGCACCAAACTGCCCCTCACCCCGCAAACCGTCGACCTCTGGAACCTCATCCGACGTGCCGAAGCATGGCTGAACAACAACACCTACACCACCGAAATACGCAAGTGGGACACCGACCACTGGGGCGAAATACCCGCCGATTTCAACCGCAAATAACAACAAGCATGGACACAATACTTACCATCCTCATCACCATTGCCCAAATCGCCACCGTCTACCTTGCCGCCCGCGGCAACCGCTGGACGTGGATTTTCAGCATTGTCACAGGCCTCATTCTGTGCTACAATTTTTTCACCGACCATCATTTCATGAGCTTCGCCTTCCAGGTCTACAGCCTCCTGGCCTCCATCGGAGGAGTCTTCATCTGGAAAAAACGTGAGGAAGACAACCGCCGCACCATCCGTTGGGGCAACCCCCTCTGGCCCCTCCTTGCCGTCCTCGCCACCGCCTCCGCCACCTACCTCCTCAACACCCAAGTGCTTCACTCCAACCTCCCCGCACTCGACTGCGCCATCTTCTCCCTCCAAGCCGTAGCCACCTATCTCATGGTGCGCAAAGACATCAACGCCTGGATATGCTACCTCATCTGCGACGCCATCTACATCCCCCTCGGCATCATGGGCGGCAGCTACAAATGGCTCTTCATCAGCGCCTGCTTCCTCGCCACCGCCACCTACGGCTTCATCGTCTTTGTCAAAGCCTGGCGCAACACAAAAGCCCAGAAACAATAAACCACCCCACTGCCCGTGAACACCACCCACATGCGCATCCCCTCCAACCGTGTGCGCGACATCGAACGCTACTACCTCGCCGAACTCCGCGACCTCTATCCCGAAGAAGAGTTGCACACCTTCGTCTACATGCTCTTCGAAGCTTTCCTCGGCTGGGACAGAACCCACTTCCTCCTCCACCGCGACGACACTATCAACCAATCCGACCTGCTCCGTTTCCACTGGGCAGCCGAAGACCTGAAGCAATACCGACCCATACAGCACATCATCGGCCACACCGACTTTTGCGGCCTCCGAATAAACGTAAACCCCGATGTCCTCATCCCCCGTCCCGAAACCGAGGAAATCGTCACCCAACTCCTTCAACGCCCCCTCTTCGCCCCTGCCTCCATCCTCGACCTCTGCACTGGCAGCGGCTGCATAGCCATAGCCCTCAAACACCACCTACCGCAAGCAGCAGTAACAGCCGTCGACCTCTCCCCTTCCGCCCTTGCCGTGGCTCAAGACAACTCCCGGCTCAACAACACCGACATCAACTTCCGACAACTCGACATCCTCAACCCCCTCCAACTCGCCTCCCTCAACTCCTCCTACGACCTCATCATCAGCAACCCACCCTACGTCATGGAACGCGAACGCGCCGACATGCAGCCCAACGTACTCAACTACGACCCTCCCCAAGCCCTCTTTGTACCCGACAGCGACCCGCTCCTCTTCTACCGCGCCATAGCCCAATTCGCCGCCACACATCTCCACCCCGACGGGCTCTTGGTGGTGGAAATCAACCAAGCCCTCGCCCCACAAACCGCCCAACTATTCCAAGACAAAGGCTTCAATGCCGTCATCCACAACGACTTCCGTTCCAATCCCCGCCACATCAGCGCAACCCTTTCCCGCCCATAACAATAAACCCTTTCCATAAACATCACCTCCTCCCGCCTTCGCTCGTTCCCCACCACTTCTCCCATATTTCTCCCATATTTCTCCCATGCAGGATGGGAGAAATATGGGAGAACTGAGGGTGAACAAATGGGGAACGAGCGAAGGTGATGCTTTGCTCTTCCTGATGAAACAATAACGTGGGAATCGCGGTCTGAGCCGTTTCTTACTTCCTGTTCTGACTGTCAATCAATATGGTAACAGGGCCGTCGTTGACCAACTCCACCTGCATGTTGGCTCCGAACTGGCCTGTCTGCACCTCTTTGCCAAACTCCTGGCTCAGCCGCTTGATGAACTTCTCATACATGGGGATGGCCACCTCGGGCTTCGAGGCGTGGATGTAGCTGGGACGGTTGCCCTTCTTGGTGCTTGCCATAAGGGTGAACTGGCTTACAAGCAGTATTCCGCTGTCCGCAACTTCGGTGATGGGGAGATTCATCACCCCGTCGGCATCGTCGAAAATGCGCAGTGCCACTATCTTGCGGCACAGCCAATCAATATCCTCGTCGGTGTCGGCATCCTCGATGCCGAGAAGAATCATCATGCCCTGCCCTATCTGAGAGCAGAGCTGCCCTTCGATGGTGACCGAGGCCCGACGGCAACGCTGTATTACTATTCGCATGGTGGTATATTATTCTATTATTGTCAGTTTGGCGTAGACAAGCATCATGGTTTTCTGCCCTACGTTGTCGAAAAAGATTGTGGCTTTGCGTTCTGCGCCGGAGCCTTCGAGAGAGAGCACTTTTCCTACACCGAATTTGGCATGGCTGACCCTCATGCCCACCTGTATGGCGTTGATCTGAGCCTCGGTGTTGGGTGCTGTGGGGCCTTTGGGCAGCGCGGACTGGGGCTTGAGCCGACGGGGTGCCGACGGAGCCGGAGACTCTTTGCGTTTGAACTCGCGCTCGGCCTCGGGCGACCATTTCACACCTTTCACACTCTGGAAAGCCTTGGGCAGTTCGCCCGGCTTGGGGAAAGCGCTTTTGCTTTGGGGCATCTCGATATACTTTTTGTCGATTTCCTCTACAAAACGACTCATCTCCTGGCAGGAGGAGCTGCCGTATTGGTAGCGAGTCATGGCATAGGAGAGGGTGAGTTGCCGCTCGGCACGGGTTACGGCGACATAGAAGAGACGCCGCTCCTCTTCAAGCTCCTGGCGCGAGGAGATGGAGAGGAACGAGGGGAAAAGATTCTCCTCCAGCCCTGCCACATAGACATAAGGGAATTCGAGGCCCTTGGCGGAATGGATGGTCATCATGGAAATCTTGTCGGCATCCTTGTCGTCGCCTTTGTCCTCGGAGGTGAGCAGAAGCACCTGCTGCAGGAATTGGTCGAGGGTTTTTATTTGAGTATTCTGAGTATCCTGAGTAATCTGACTTGCTTCTTCCTCTTCTTCGGTGAATTGGTCTTCCTTTTCGCAAAACTCCTGCACACCGTTTAGGAGCTCCTCGATATTCTCGATGCGGTTGGGATTGTCGGGGTCGTCATCGTTGCGGAGCATGGTGATGATGCCGGAGTTGTAGACAATCTGCTTGGCGAGGTCGTAGGCGTTGAGGGTGGGCAACAGGGCCGAGAAGCGTTTGATCATCATGACGAACTCGCCAATCTTCTGCATCGAGCTGCTGTTGATTGGGAGGCCGAAGGAGGGCAGGTTTTCCAGCACCGTCCAAACGGCAATGTCGTTGTCGGACGCAGCCACACGCACACGGTCGAGGGTGGTTTGGCCGATGCCGCGTGCGGGATAGTTGATGATGCGGAGCAGCGACTCTTCGTCGTAGTTGTTTACCACCAGCCGCATGTATGCCAGTACGTCTTTGATTTCCTTGCGCCCGTAGAAAGAGAGGCCTTGGTAAATGCGGTAAGGCAGGTTCTCGCGGCGGAGGGCTTCCTCGATGGCACGCGACTGGACGTTGGTGCGGTAGAGGATGGCGAAAGATTTGTAGTCGAGGTTTTCGCCGAGATGGGCTTTCTGAATAGACTCGGCGATGAGTCGGCCTTCGTCGCGTTCGTCCACAGCGCGGAGCAATGCGATGCGGTTGCCCTGTGCGTTGTCGGTCCAGATTTCTTTTTCTATCTGCTCGACATTCTTGGCTATAATGGAGTTGGCAGCATTGACGATAACCTTGGTGGAGCGGTAGTTCTGCTCGAGTTTGAAGAGGTTAAGGTTGGGGTAGTCGCGACGGAAGTTGAAGATGTTCTGGATATTGGCGCCACGGAAGGCGTAGATGCTCTGGGCATCGTCGCCTACCACGCAGATGTTCTGCCTGCGGGCGGCCAGTTTCTTGACAATGAGGTATTGCGAATAGTTGGTGTCCTGATACTCGTCGACCATAATGTACTTGAAACGGTTCTGATACTTGAGCAGCACATCGGGGAAGTCGCGCAGGAGGATGTTCATGTTGAAGAGCAGGTCGTCGAAATCCATGGCCATGGAGGTGCGCAGGCGGATGTTGTAACGTTTGTAGATTTCGGCCATCATGGGTTTGTGGGAGTCTTTGTCGGTCTGCTGTATTTCAGGATTGTTGGCATAGTCGTCGGGCGAGAGGAGGTTGCTCTTGGCCATGGAGATGCGTCCGAGGACGAAATTGGGGCTATAGACCTTGGGGTCGAGGTTGAGGGCTTTGACAATCTGTTTGATGGCGGATTTGCTGTCGTCGGTGTCATAGATGGTGAAGGTGTTGATGTAGCCCAACTTGGTGGCTTCGGAACGGAGTATGCGGGCAAAGACCGAGTGGAATGTGCCCATCCAGATATTGCGGGCTTCGGGACCGACCAGTTTGATGATACGCTCCTTCATCTCGGCGGCGGCTTTGTTGGTGAAAGTCAAGGCCAGGATGCTGAAGGGGTCGACACCCTGACTGATAAGATGTGCTATGCGATAGGTGAGGGTGCGGGTTTTGCCGCTGCCGGCACCTGCTATAATCATCACAGGGCCTTCGGTACAGGCCGCTGCTTTGCGCTGCGATTCATTCAATTGGTCTAACAGTTCGCTCATATTCAGACTATATAGTGTGGATGTTTGGAATGATTAGCGTTTCGACAATATTCTTTGATTTCAGTGTTTGCTAATTTACAAGACCTCTATACGCACTGTGCGCAGCTGGGCAACGGCATCGTAGAGTCGGTTGCTTAGAGATTGGCGCACACTGAGGTCGAGACGGCAGTCGAGATTGAAATCCTGATTGGTGGGCACCAGGTTAAAGTCCTTTACAATGCGCATGACGTCGTTCATTGCGGCATACTCGAAATGGAGACGGTAGCGCACGTCGATGGTTTTCTCGATAATCTCGGCATGGGCGATGGCGTCGCGGGCAGCGGTCTTGTAGGCGTTGGCAAGCCCCGAGGCACCAAGGAGGATGCCGCCGAAATAGCGCACCACAACGATAAGGGTGTCGGTGAGGTCGGCCGAGAGAAGTTGGCCGTGGATGGGACGGCCGCCGGTGCCGGAGGGCTCCCCGTCGTCGTTGGCGCGGTAAGCGTCTTTGTTGGGACCGAGGATATAGGCATAGCAATGGTGACGGGCATCGAAATACTCCTTGCGCAGAGTCTCCAAGTGCTGCTTCACCTCGTCGGTGCTGCGCACAGGGAAGGCAAAGGCGAGGAACTTGCTGCCCTTCTCCTTGTAAAGCCCCTCGGCGGGAGCCTTTATGGTACGATACGTGTCGTCAAACATCTTGCGTCTTGAAAACTTCTTTATTCTTAAGGTTTAAGGCTCTCGCCTATGACCACAGAATAAAATGCAAAGATAAACAAAAAAAACGACATAGCAGATAAAAACTATCGCCGTCGCCCCAAGAAAAAAAGCACCAATATAAAAAAACATCCTATATCAAAAAAAATGCGTATTTTTGCAGTCGCTTTCAACAGTCAAGAAAGCAGTAAGCAAGAAAAGCATTGCGATAAGGTCCTTACTTGTAAATTCGCCAAATTTCAGTGGGAGGACGGAGCAATTATGCTTTCGCTTGATGTGTATGCTATAGGCACTCATGCCTCGGCATATCCACAGGCGTGAGATATGTTCCATCGACCCCGTTCCCACAAGGTGTTTGGCGATACCTACAAGTAAACGGACATGAGCACATAAGTCTCATGCCTTTCTTTATTTTATGAATTGCCTGTTGGAGACTTGAGGCATAAATATAGAATCGTAATGCAAGGGGACGATAATATCCATTTCGAGACAATGACTGGGTTTTCTACAAATGAACGAAAGGTCAAAGCTCCGATTGAGGAGAGGGAGTATTTCTCGCTGTATGATGAATTGGAGGAGAAGTGTCACCCAGACAGGTATCTGAAGCCATTTAACCAGAAGCGTTTTGATTTGGCCAATGAGTTGTACGCAGAATTACAGAGACGAAGCAGACGTGATGACAATTCATTGATAGATATTCGGGAGAAAGCTATTGCCGGTTTGGGTATACATATTTCGACACGAAGATTGTACGAGTATCTTCTTGAATACTGTGACCCCAAAATATATACGTCGATGCAGCCCTACGATAAAGACAGGGTGCAAGAAGCTGGACGACTATTTGCCAAGATTCAAGCAGCAAAGGATGATATACACGAGTTGGAAGAAGTACGGAGAGAAGCAGAACCGTTTTTATTATTAAGAGAAAATGAGATTGATATGAAACTATCAGAAGAAGTAAACAGCCGTATAGTAAAACAGATGGAAATTGATAAGGAAGCAGATAAAGAATTGGTGGCAATCATTATTATTATTACTGCAGGTGTCATACTTCTCTTGATTTTTGGATAAGAATTGTTTACTACTAATCTCAATAAGAAACCATGAAAGAGAAAGATAACATTCAGTTTGAATCAATTCCTGCTTTACAATATCTTTATTAAAACAAGTATGACCTATGGCAATAGTAGCAAATCTCTGGAACAGAATCATTGAATGGTTTGAAGACAGGCAATCAAGAACTAAACTTGTTCGCAGTTTTAATAGTTCGGCAAAAGAGGCCTTTGTGCAGGGTATTGTGCCAGTCATGATGGAGGCAAGCATTGTTAAAGGTGACCCTAAGTATCGGCACAGGTTCTCCAAAGTCTTTGAAGGAAGTGGATTCCGTATCAAGGCTTATGCTGGTCGCCAACTAACAAAGAACGACATTGTTAATATAGGTGCAACCATCCTTTCTAACGAAATATTGGTACGCAGGCTGGTGGTACTCGGTTGGGACACTTTGCAGATTCATTGCGATGTAGGCAACTACGGATGTCAATGGCAATTACATGATTATATAATGATAGGACAAAATGGAGAATGACACATTACAGGCGATGGTGGACAGCCTTGGGCAGACAGCTCAGTCCACAACAGGTACAAACATCTGGATGATTGTCGCCATAGTAGAATTGGTGATAATCATAGTACTCCTCTTGACAAGAAAACCAACTGACAACAAACGGTCGGATATTAAAAAACAAGTATTGGCTGAAGGAGACATTGACTTCTCCAATTTGGTAAACAGTTCGTTTAACGCTTCAAGGCTGTATAAGGAACTGCTTGTCAAATGTCACCCCGACAGATTTGCACCCGACACAGAAAAGATGGCTATTGCCAATGAATTGTCGGCAATGGTAACCAAAAACAAACATGACATTAAACGTCTTGAAGAGCTAAAAGAAGAAGCAAAACAGAAACTAAATATTAACCTTTAAAGCAATACAATGGAAAGCGCAGGATTAGCATTAATACTGATTCCTATACGTGGAGGAATTGGTTATCTTATTGGTCGTAAACGCAAAATCGGTGGGGGATGGGCATTCGTACTGGGAGCATTTCTCGGTCTGATTGGATGGATTATTGCCGCTTGCAGTAAGAAAAAAGATGCTCCTACATTTGACGATATCACAAAAGGAGGTGACCAATGAAAACATGGGGTATTATTCTGATTGTACTTGGCAGTCTCAACGTGTTACGTGATATTTTGGCCGCAGCAAATGGAGAGAATATCAACGGGGCCGGACTGGCTTTTATTGTGCTTGGTGCATACCTTTTGCATAGAGGGAAACAAAAGGAACAGGAAAAATCAGACCATGATAAATGGAGCCAATCATAACTTAAGTGTTGATTGGGTAAAATAAAGTTTTCTCAATCATCAGACTATAAAAAGGCCCTCTCGCGTATCGAAGATACGCTACTACTCGATTAATTCAGTGCACTTTGCTCAATTATGCAAATTGCATTATGCAATTTGCATAATGCAATTTGCATAATATCGAAAATTTTTCGTATCTTTGCAGCCGGAAACTAAAGATTACATCGATGATTATGGAAGAGAATCCTTTTGTAGTGTCTGGGCGTATACGACCTGAGTATTTCTGTGACCGCAAGGCCGAGTCGGAACGGATGATTAAGTTGTTGACCAACGGGAATAATGTGGTATTAAAGTCTGACCGGCGCATGGGTAAAACAGGACTGATTCAGTATTGTTTTGACCAGCCTGTGCTGCAAGATAATTACTATACGTTTTTCGTGGATATCCTTCACACCACCTGTCTGCAAGAGTTGGTGCATGAGTTGGGACGGACAGTGTATGAGCAGACTGTGCCCCGTGGTAAAAAGATGGTTCAGAACTATGTAAAGAGCTTGCGCAGCATTGCGGGAAAGATGGGGTTTAATGCAAGCACTGGGCTGCCTACTTTCAGCGTGGGTCTTGGAGATATTGAACGGCCCGAATATACGCTGGAAGAGATTTTCGGATACCTGCAGCAGGCGGACAAGCCGTGTATTGTTGCCATTGACGAGTTTCAACAGGTGG